>CAYJTA010000006.1:0-10728 GCA_964372825.1 uncultured archaeon
CCTATTCTTTTCTCCGCTCCAGAGCGGCACAGCCAAATCTAAACCATATCCATGAGCTTCTCTATCCTTTTCTCTATTGGTGGATGCGTGTTGAACAGCCCCACAAACCACTCCCCCCTGAATGGATTGACTATCCACAGGTGGGATGTGGCCAGATTGCCATCCATTGCAGCTTTGCTCGAATGTTGGGATATTTTTCTGAGAGCGCTTGCCAGAGACCTCGGCTTTCTTGTCATCAAGACCCCAGTATAATCTGCTATATATTCCCTCTGCCTGCTTATTGCAAGCCTGACAATGCTTGCAGCCAAAGGCGCAAGAATTATCAAGACCATCATGCCTATTATGCCGCTTCCCCTTTCTCTGCTGCCGCCAGAAAACATGCCAAAATATGCCATCTGGGATATGAAGGCTATGGCTCCACCAATAGTTGCCGCAACACTTGATATGAGGATATCATTGTTCTTTATATGGGCAATCTCATGAGCCAAGACGCCCTCTAATTCATCATCCTCCAGCTCAAGAAGCCCCTTTGTTACAGCCACAGAAGCATGCTTGGCATTCCTTCCTGTAGCGAATGCATTAGGAACTGGACTGTCGACCATATACAGCTTTGGCGTCGGCAGCTTTGCGTTAAACGCAGCATCCTCCAGAATTTTGGTCACCCTTTTTTCGCTGTATGGTTTGGCAGAATACCAGCCAAGAACAAGCCTGTCGCTGTACAAGTAGCTGAAAGCATTTGTAAGCACTGCGAAAATGAAGGCTATAGCCAGTCCGGCTGACCCGGCAAAAAACCAGCCCAACCCTAAAAGTATGCCGGTCAGTGTTCCGAACAGCAGTATAGTGTTGAACATACAACAATATTCCCTATTCTGTATTTAAAGCTGCCGGATATGCGAAATCAGCTTCTGATCGTCCCGCCTTTCAGAATTGAAAATCCTTGCTTATGAAAGGCTGAGTTTCCCTAAAAAATAAATGGAGTCATCCGAAGAGCGATGCTGCATGTGTTTGGTGTAATGCAGCTTCATACATTCAGAAAGAAATGGAAAAAGTCTGGCAGCAGACATTTCGGGAACATTATTTCATCTTCTCTGTAGGCCGGTTACATCACTAGCAGGCTTCAACAGAAATGGCCTTCTTCTTTCAAATTTTTAGCTATCTCTCCAGCTATTTCTTTGGGAGACTTTCCAGTGACGTCAATCTCGCAAAACTTTAACCCTCTATCCACAACTTCTGACTTGCAAATCTCCATTATTTCAGCCTCTATGTTCTCCTCAATCTTTCTTTTTGTCCACCGTCTTTTCTTCATTCTTCTGATAAGATCTTTTGGTGCGCATTTAAGAATTATCACGAAACCGGGATCTAGCAGATGCGAATAGTGCGATTCTATTAGCACATCCCCCCCCATTCTTTTAATTTCCCTTTTCAATCTTCCCAAATCAACAATCTTGCATCTTCTTTTACTATCGTATCCAGCAAATATGTTCTTTTTCTTTACAAGAGAGTTGAGTTCCACAAGATTTATGGCAAGCATTTTTGACAAATATTTCGCAACAGTAGTCTTACCGCTGCACGGGACACCACTCAGCGCTATTATCATAGAATAAATTGACGTCAAATAATAAATGAGGCTATTGCCGGAGTGAAAGCATAATCATATCCCTGTTCTATTGCCACATAGTAATAGAAGTCGGTATACAGAGAGGCATCCAGTTCATAATGTGATACTCCATTAATCAACAGTTAATTAATATACAGCGATGCAATTTATCACCTTTTTAGAGCTTGCACAAAAACAGGTCACACTCAGAACACAGGAAAGTTATTCAAATATATGAGTTCGGATTATTTTAAAAATCGGTTAGTGGTGTGATATCATAATATAATGCCTACATTCACAATCTCCATACAATTTAAGCAGCTATTCAGAAGTAGTTGTATGACAGACCTTGTATTCCTCGGCACAGGTTCGGGAATTCCTACCAGACACAGGAATCACCCTTCCATATGGCTCAGGCATGAGGGAGATTGTTTCCTTTTTGACTGCGGAGAAGGAACACAGAGGCAACTAATCATAGCAGGCCTGAGTTTCATGAAAATCAAGCATATTTTCATAACACACTGGCATGCAGACCATTGGGCTGGTTTGATAGGCCTTCTCCAGACAATGAACATGGAAAACAGGAAAGAGAAGCTGTATATTTACGGCCCCGATGCCGAAAGATTCATATCCGATATCCTCGATCTTGACTATTGGGGCGTCGGCTTTAACATCGTGCCAAAAGATGTTCCTGCCGAAGGCGATGATATACATTCCGTCATGAAAACGTCAGAATACGAGATTCTCTCAACTCCAGTCGAACACAGTGTGCCTGCTGTTGCCTACTGCTTTAAAGAGAGCGATAAATGGAACGTGGACATACAAAAAGCAACAAGGTTATATGGACTCAAACAAGGCAGAATTGTCGGTAAGCTCAAGGAAAAAGGGGAGGTTAAACTCGGAGATAAAACTATAAGGCTCGAAGATGTTGGAATGCTGAAAAAAGGAGTGAAAATGGTTTATAGCGGCGATACAGCTCCTTGCAAAAATTTGGAGGCATTGGCAAAGGATTGTGACATACTTATCCACGAGGCAACATTTGATGAGACACCAGAGGATGGCTTACATTCAGGAGCAAAGGAGGCGGCAGAGATTGCAAGGAAAGCCAGCGCAAAGTTTCTTGTGCTGACGCATTTCTCCCGCCGCTATGCAAGCACAAAAATCCTTGTGGAGGAAGCCAGAAAATATTTCCCAAATACAATAGCTGCAGAGGACTATACGACCATTTCCCTTGCGAAAGAGAAGACGACAATAAAAAGGGTTTAATGTGAGGCCACTAAAGAATCTGCACTTCATGCATCTTGGGTAATATCGTTTTTCCGTTAACGCTTTTTGGCATACTAGCCAACCTGGCCAATTAGCCGAAAAGGGTTATTTTCCGTTAACACTTTTGTTCCACCCTTCTTTTCCAAAAAGAAGGGGAATGGGAGACAGAATCATATCAGCGGATATGCTTCATACCCAAACGTATCCAAGAAAAGGAATTACCAATACCAAAAGGAAGTTGTTTTCCGCCAGCGCTTTTGCGATTTATAGCTGGGCAAAAGGGTTGTTTTGCATTTATTTACTGGAGAAGGGTTATTTTGCTGACTTACTCTTTCTATTTGCCTGGAACAAGAGGACTGAAAATGTTTCTTGTACAGATTGGCGAAGAAGTATAAAGAGCATGAATATTCACTTTAGCGGGGACTTTACAACCTCAATCTTCTCTACTTCGCTTGCCCTTGCCGGATATATCTTGTTGACCTTCTCCCTCACGCTGCGCTGCAGGCGCTTGTCTATGACGGCCTCGACTATTTCGGCCATCGTGTGCTTTGGCACAAAATCTGATATTACCTCATCCATCATTTTTCTGACATTGCTCCCTACCTTTGAATAGCTCACCCTCGTGAGAACTATGAGGGCCGAAAGCTGGATGCTCCACTTGTCCTTAGTGCTGAGGTATTTGGCATAGTATACCTTCTTTGTCCTCTTCCTCACAAGCCTCAGTGAGTATTCGCTTGCCAGGGAAAAGCCGTTGAAAACCGTAAGCACTTTCCTGGCAGCGATTGAATTGACCCTGAATGTGAGCTTCATGTGCAGCTTTGACACATCGCCGTTGAGCTCTGTAACGCTGACCTGTACATTCCTTCCTATGAGGGATTTAGGATCTGTGGCTGGCGTGTCATAAAGGGGTTTGCTCCCGAACGGCTCAGGAGACAAAATAGTGTACCAGTCCTTTCCCTTCCAGTCCGCTTTTTCTGCCATTATCGTCCTCCGTCGTTTTTTTGCCAGCCCCGGTTATTTCCCCGGAAGCCGCATCATTATGGTTTGCAGCTTCCATTTCCCTTGGCTTATCCACATCTTTATGTCGGAAGGCATTTTTAAGCATTTCTTCCACGGCCGCCACAAACTTTTCCTCTGAATTCCTGGGTATGGTTGCACCTGCAGCCCCAGAATGGCCGCCTCCCTCCCCCCCTACCTCAAAAGCAGCTTTGCCGACCAGTTCCTTGAGGTTTATGGAATTGGAAGCAGGCAGCCTGGAGCTTACTTTTACATATCCATCTTCAGAATCTGCAAAGGCGAAGAGAGGTTTTTCAGTGAAGATGCTTCTGCTGGCTATGCTTGCAACATTGGCTATGATGTGCTCTGAAATCCTGTCTCCTGCAAGAAGGTAATAGGCATTTTCGGTTTTCCTGATATTTTTCCCTTCCTCGACAAATCTCATGGCCTTTGCTATCTGCTTCCTGTACTTCTCCAGAATGTCCTTTTCGGCGTCCGAATCACCGTCGAGGCAGAATGTGATGCCCATGTATGCCTTTTCAAGCTTGCCGCATGCATTGAGCAGTGTGGCGAATTCGCTGGCATCCCTCATTTCCTGCCTGCCGAAAAGCTCATAGACGTCGCCGAAAACCCATTCCGCATCAGTGACCTTTCCTGCCATCCTTTCCAGGATTATGTGGTCTGCAAGCCTTTGCTGCTCTTCGAGGGAAAGGTCTGCAAGGGTTCTGAAGCTGCCATCCTCTTTCGTTATCAGTATGCGTGCCTCATGGAGGAAATGCACGCTTGCCGATTCAGAGCCTGTGATGCCGGGTATATAAGGGTCTATGGAGTATTCCAGGGCCTTGTGGACAGGCCTTGTGTACCTGCCGAAAAGCCTTATGCCTTTGGAAAGCCTGATTTTTCCCTCCGCTATGGCATCTTTCAGTATCTCCCTGTTCAGCCCCAGAAGGCCCCATCCCTTCCCTATACTGCCTGTCTGCGCATCGCCTATAGCCCCTATTATCGCTATCTGGCTCAGATCCCTGTTCTGCCTGTCCATCGCCCTTGCGATGATGTATGCCATCCCTGCGCCTGAGATGTTCTCCTCTATGCCGAACACAAGGGGGTTTAAGTGTAGGATATTGTCGTATGCTGAATTGCTCTGCGGCTGGTGATGATCTGCAATTATGATTGTCCTGCCTTTCAGCAGGGATGCTATGGAATCAATCTGCCCTGAACCCAGGTCCAGGAACATGAAGCAGTCAAATGCTCCAGAAGACAGCTGCTCCACCCTGCCCCTGTCCAGCTGCTTGACGAGGGTGAGGTGAAATCTCTTTTTTGCCCTCAGCAGGGCTTTCGAAATAATGGCCGCGCTTGAGATGCCGTCGCAGTCATAATGGCTCACAACCTTTATCCCGTCGCATGCGCTTATCTGCTCCGCTATCCTTTTGGCCTCCTCGACCATCCTTACCAGTTTTTCTTCCATGAGAATAATAGTGCTCGGTTTCTAATATTGTTCAGCCTGCAAATTCTCGTCTGCTCACCCATGGAATGCAGAAAATATTTAAATCGTTATCAATCGCTTTTTTTGAAAGTTAGAATTATGAATCTGCTCATTCTGTAAAACCATAAAACAATATAAAGAGAAAACATTTTGCAAAATCAGCTTACGATCAGTGAGTGGATACAAAATTCAGGGCAATGTGAATTGCCTGTCAAAAGCTGAGATCTCACTGGAAGTGAGCCCTGAGAGCGGGTATAGGCAAAGGAAACCGGAATCTTTGGCTGGTTTCTGTCTGGTTTCGCCCATGATTACTGCAAATACCCTGTGCTGCCTAAACAGCTTTCCTGCTTCCTTTTTGTCGTCTCTGGATAAGACATGATGCGACGTGATTGAATAACTGCTGTATGCCGAGAGCATCCCAAAATATTTCTCCTTTTTTTTGCGGCCTATAAAAACAGGCACAATTCTGCAGCCCCTTTTCATGGCCAAGCATGCCGCTATTGCAGAGCCAGAATCCTTTATGACTGCCAGCACGGTCCCCTGGCTTCCCACAGGCAGGCCGCCGATGCAGCTTATTTTTTCATCATAGACATAGGACTTGTCATCCCTTATGTCAACAAAAGCCGTTCTCTTTGGACAGGTCAAATCAACTGCAAAGCCAAGCCTGTTTATCTCTCTTCCGACCAGATTGTTGATATCAGGCGAAGTGAAAAAGTGCTTTCCAACCCTATGCGCTCTCACCGCAAAGGTATCACCTCTTGACCATGATTCCGCCAGAGACAAAGAGGCCTCAGTTATCGCTTTAATGTCAGAGCCTGTTTGTAGGGAAACAGAAACTGATTTTATGCCGCTCACCTGCTTCAAGACACTGCAGGCTCTCTCTGCATTCTCTGTCTTGACAAATATCCTTCCATAGGACTTCTCGATATTGAATTTTATGGAATTTGCATGCAGCGAGGACTTTATATTTCTGATCAAAATCCTCTCGAACAGCCTTCTCACTTCTCTGGATTTGATGGCCAGCTCGCTGTAGCGGACTATGATTACTTTTTCCATAACAATCGTTAAGAGATTTGTGCATTTCGTGATGCACATTTAGACCGGCGTCGCACTCAATATCAATTAATGTGTGGCCACTAAAGAATCTGCACTTCATGCATCTTGAATATTATAGTTTTTCCGTTAACGCTTTTTGGCATACTAGCCAACCTGGCCAATTAGCCGAAAAGGGTTATTTTCCGTTAACACTTTTGTTCCACCCTTCTTTTCCAAAAAGAAGGGGAATGGGAGACAGAATCATATCAGCGGATATGCTTCATACCCAAACGTATCCAAGAAAAGGAATTACCAATACCAAAAGGAAGTTGTTTTCCGCCAGCGCTTTTGTGATTTATAGCTGGGCAAAAGGGTTGTTTTGCATTTATTTACCGGAAAAGGGTTATAGCTATGGCTTGATCCATTCAATTTCGTAGTACTCATAGTCAGCTTCCCCCAGAAGTATCTTCTTCAGCAGGTAATAAGTGACGCTTGTCTCCCTGTCAGTTATCGAAAGCATGACATCCAGTCCCATGTCGCTCCCTTTCTTGAGAAGGCTTGCCAGGTCGAAGCCTCCTATGTGCTCATCCTCAGAGACTGAGACAAAGAGGTATCTTGGCCCGTCCTCTGTCGTCTCTCTCACCCACCCTTCCTTCGTCTTCTTCCTCCTGAATGCCAGATAAAGGGAATGATTGGGGTATTCGACATAATCCGTTGGTTTCAGCTTGGGTATTGCAAGAATGAATGTCTTCTTGACGCTGTGTGCGACCCTTATCACCCTCGCCCATTCGGATATGAGCAGCTTCTCCTCCCCAGGGAAGACATGCAAGACATGCTTGCTGTGCAGCCACTTGTCCTGCTTCACAGGGCTTGCGCCAGGGAAATATATCCTGAAATGGCTGCCGAACTTGAAGCCTGTCTTGACGACATAGCCGCAGTTTCTCCAGTTCTCATAGACCTCATAGAGCTGCCTTGTATATTCCCTTTTTTTCTTGAGGTCCGACAGGAGCTTTCTGTGTGTGAGATGTTTTCCGGTTATCGAATCCTTTATTTTTATTCCGAAGTGCTTGTTGGCATATGATGTTTCCAGGAAGCTCATCTTCAATAAACCGCCTCTCTGCTGTTTGTAGACTCCCCACTGCCCTATCCAGTATCTCTCAAACAGAAGCCTGCCCAGCTCCTCGCTTTCAATGACAGAGAACATGCTGTCGCCATACCATACAGCCTCACCTTCCATCTTCTCAAACTGCGGTTTTTTTATTGGGTAGCCCTTCCCTGCACTTGAATCGTGCCTTTTCCTGAAGGCCTCAAGCCTCCTTATTATCAGGCCCCTGTCCCTCCAGTCCCTGTAAGCATTGTAACGCACGAAAATCTTTGGCTCATCCCTAGAAAACAACGAGGCTAGGTCATTGAAGCTGTAGTTCTTGCCGCTCTCATCGAAGCAGACGGCATTCTGGAATTTGATGAGATAAAGGGCCTCCTCTATGTCCAGCAGGAGCTTTTCTCCCTGCCTGCCGAAGCAGTTCTTCACGAGCTTGTCGCAGCTGTCCTGATCTGTGGGAAATATTTCTCTGTTCTGGGACAATGTCAGGTTAATCATATTCTCAGGCTGCCATAGATTATGCGTTCTGTTTTAAATGGTGCTGAGGCGCATAGTATATAAAAGACCCGTTCTACTCTATATTTATTCATGAAAGCCGTCATCCTGGCAGGGGGAAAGGGGACACGATTGCGGCCTTACACATACATAGTCCCAAAACCCCTTCTTCCGTACAAGGAAAAGCCCATCCTTGAACATATTATAGGCCAACTGAAGGCGACAGGCATAACAGACATCATCATTTCGATAGGATATCTCGGATACCAGATAAGGAATTATTTCGGGGATGGCAGCAATTTTGGCGTGAAAATAGAATACTCGGAAGAGAAGGCACCTCTGGGGACAGCAGGCTGCCTGAATCTCGTCAAGGACAAAATAGACGGCACATTCCTCCTTTTCGGAGGAGATAACCTGACAAATGCGCTGGACCTCAAGGATTTTATAAATTACCATAAGAGGAAAAAGGCCATCCTGACTGCTGCCATTTTCGAGCTTGTGGAAAAGCTGAAATACGGGATATATGATGTTGACAGCAGCGGAAAAATTATCGGTTTCAGGGAAAAACCTGAAACAAAACATTTGGCAGGCACGATGATATTCTGCATGGAGCCTGAGATATTCAGGCACATCCCGGAAAGAGGGGCGGCCAACCTGACAGACCATGTGATGCCGAAATTGCTGAAAAGCAAAGAGAATGTGTGCGGCTATATCTTCAGGGGGGAATGGGTGGATATAGGGAGTCCGGATGATTACAACAAGGTGAATGGCGGTGAAAGGCAATAACTGAGATTTCTTGCAGCGAATAATAGCCGCTTGCGGAATGATAGAGCTTTCAGGCACTGTTTTCTCATATGTTTGCAAGAAGCGAAAGGTAAAGCTTATTAGTTGCCCCTGTTACTAAAGTTATGGGACTGTACAGATACATAACCAACAGAAAGATTGCTGGAGCAAATGGGGAAGGGAACATAAAGGTTCTCGTGAAGAAAGGCTCGGATGTGGCAGAGGTTGACTACAGATGCCCTGAATGCCAGCATGCTGAGCACCAGGCAAAACCATGGAAAAGGCCTTTCAATGTCAATTGCTCCAAATGCGGCTGCCTTCTTAGGATTCCAAAGCTGAAGTCCAAAGATTAGTTAATAGGCAGGATAATATTCTAACATGCCCAAAGGATTTTCTCTGAAAAAAAGGATAGAGGTTATCTTTATTCTGCTTGGAATAGCGATTTTGGCGGCTTCTAGCGCTTTAGGCATGGAAGGCAGCGCACTCAACACGGCAATAATTCTGGCGTTTATTGTTGTAATAGCGCCTTTCGGGCTTTTGTCATACCAGAAGCATCGGCTGAAGAAAGCGCTTGAGGAGCAGTTCACAGATTTCATACGCGACCTCAAGGAATCCCTAGACAGCGGCATGACTCTCCCCCTGGCCCTTGAGCACTGCTCCAAAAGGGATTACCTTGAGCTTACGCCGCATGTCGCAGCCCTTTCCTCGCAGGTGAGCTGGGGCATACCGTTCAAGAAGGCTTTTGTCGCCTTTGCGAAGAACACTGATTCCAGGCATATCTCAAAGACTGTCAATATGGTGATAGAGGCATATGATGTCGGGGGGAAGATTTCCGAAACGCTTGGGGCTGTCATAGGCTCCCTTACAACTATAGAGAGGCTGAAGAGGGAGAGAGAGGCTAGCATAAGGAGCCAGACATTTACGATTTATTTCATTTTCTTCATATTCATCTTCATCCTGATAGCGATAGACAGCTTCCTTATACCGTCCATTCTGGCAAGCAGCAAATCCGGAGGCCTGAACGGCAGCCTCGGCAGCGCCTTCCTTCAACTTATAATTATCCAGGGTCTCTTTTCAGGCCTTGCCATCGGCAAGATGGCAGAAGGCAGCATAGCGGCAGGCTTCAGACACTCCCTGATACTGATGCTTGCCGGCTATTTTCTGTTCACTTCTTCAGGCCATCTTCCGCTGAAGGAGTTGTTCGGATTCTAGAAGATGGCACATTTTAGTTCCCTTCTCCTGGCATCACGCCAAGAAAAAGATTCTGCCTGTTTTTTGCGAGCCAAAAATAGAATTCTGAAAGACAATGGATATTTTGTTCAATGAAGCCTCAATCGGCAGCATGAGCCTATAAATCCGGGAAAAGGGATGATCTTCTATATAGCGAAAAATAGCTACATCAAGCAGCCGCATTTTCAGCCATATAGCCGATATTCCGGTAAAAGTATGCCGTTCTTCTGTCTAACTTTGCTGCTATGTCGCAATAATTATTCGTATATACTGATTTCGAGGGGGAAGGAATGCGATCCTTGATTTTCATAAGTTTCTCTGAAAATAGATGGCTATAGACCAAATTCCAGCAAGGCTTGCGAATCAGCGGCAGGAATATTAACAAGGGCGGAGTCTGCATGTGTGTATGAAAGCCTGAATATAGAAAAAGCCACACGATTGCAGCTCAGTAGTGGTGCCGGATTATAGTTCCTTTTTCCAACCTGATGGCAGAAATGTGCAAGAAGCGGGCATGCAAAAACATGGCCAAGCCTATTGCTTCAGATTTAAATACACACATGGCCAATAACTCTATTCAAACCATTTCGGTTTACCTGTCAGGAAGGTTTGCCCAAAATTCGCATTTAACCTTTAATATCAAAATTCAAAATTCGCTGAACCTGAACAAGGGGATGATATGAAAATTCGGGGTAAAAATGAGCCTTTGAGAGCGCTCATAGAAAAACTGAAGGAGAGGCAGGC
>CAYJTA010000006.1:10738-18894 GCA_964372825.1 uncultured archaeon
GAGGCAGGCAGTGACAAAGGAGAATGTATGGGGCTCGATAGCGGAAGCCCTTAACAGGCCGAGGAGGAAATCCTTTGAAATAGAACTCTCAAAACTTGACAAATATGAGGGAATGGTTGTTGTCCCTGGAATTGTTCTGGGCGCTGGAACAGTTTCCAAGCCCATGGAAGTGTATGCCATAAGATTCACAAAACCTGCAAGAGCGGGCATTGAGAAGGCCGGCGGAAAATGCCGCCTCATGCAAGATGTCCTTGGCCTGAAGGTGCCTTCTGAAATAAGGATAGTGGTCTGAGATGGAGCATATGATTATTGATGCGGATAATTGCATAGCCGGCAGGGTTGCGAGCAGGGTTGCTAAGGAACTGCTTAACGGCAAAGAGGTTCATGTTGTCAATGTCAAAAATGCAGTGATCAGCGGCAATAAGAAATATGTGCAAGAGCTCTTTTCGCAGAAAGTCTCACGAGGAGATCCTTATCACGGACCTTTCTACCCCGTCAGGCCTGACAGGATATTCAGGAGGATTGTAAGAGGCATGCTGCCCTACCAAAAGCATAGAGGGAAAACTGCCTTCAAAAGGCTCCATGTGTATATAGCGGCCCCTGAAGGGCTGAAAGACAAGCCTGCGAAAATCAAAGGCACGGAAAGCAGGCTGGACAAATTCATAGCTCTTGGTAAGCTTGCTGAAATGCTCGGTGCAAAGAAACTATGGTAGCAAAAGATGAAGAGGGGAGGAAAATGCAAAAAAAGAGGTTGGCAGAGAAAAAACCGAAGGAAGAGGAGAAAAAGGATGATGTAATAGTGATTGGCAAAAGGAAGAGATCCGTAGCAAGGGCAGTCCTAAAGAAAGGGTCAGGCAAGATAGCTGTCAATTCTATTCCGCTGGACAGCTTTCCAAATGAGATTGCCGCAATGAAAATGAAAGAGGCCGTTGCCATTGCAGGAGCAGAAGCGGCCAACTTCGACATAGAGATCAGGGTTTCAGGAGGCGGCTACATGAGCCAGGCCGATGCTGCACGGCAGGCCATAGCAAAAGGCCTTTCGGAAATGATCGGCGGGGATCTCAAGAGCAGGTACCTTTCATATGACAGGACACTAATCGTGGCTGATACCAGAAGAACCGAGCCTCATAAGCCGTCAAGGAGCAGTAAGGGTGCCCGCAGACACAAACAACGCTCGAAGAGATAAAGCCTATAGCATTCTGGGTTTCTGGATATTCTGGAGGCCTTGTATTGTGATAAGGCTTATTTTTTAGTTCTATGTGAAAGGGATTTAAAGTGAAACAACTAAAGAATCTGCATTTTCAGAAAGATATATAAACAGTCCTGTTATCGTTTTTCCGTTAACGCTTTTTGATTTATTTCATGGAAAAGGGTTATGAACCAAAAAAGCTATTATGATAACAGAATTTCCATACTCTACACTGCTTTTCGGCCTCTTCAAAGTATATAAATACGCGCCTTGCTATACCTTTATGTCATGCTAAGGTGTGCACTATGGAATTCGCCAGGATAAAGCTTGCCGGCAAGGATTATCAGAAGCTTGATGCCATCTGCGAGCAGATAAAGGATATAACAAAAAAGCATGGCGCAAGCTATAAAGGACCTATACCGATGCCAACAAAGAAGCTGAGAGTATATACAATGAAGACTCCATGCGGAGACGGCACAGGCCACGGCAATGCAACATGGGACAGGTGGGAAATGAGGATACACAGGAGAATAATCGATATAGGCAGCAATGAGAAGGTCCTGAGGCAGGTCGTCAGAATCCACATACCTGAGGATGTGAAGATAGACATAGAGTTCAAGGATAAATAATTGATTTGAGGCGACCTGTTATTTCTTCGGAGACTGTTTGAGAACCTTTATAGAATTGTCTTCCTGCCTGTTTTCTTGCTGATACTCGGATGCCAGCTTGGTTATGGCCTCGGCAATCTGCTCCATGTCGTTCTGCACTGCCTTGGCTGCGTTTTCCATGTCCTTTTTCCTTTCGCTGATAAACTCTGCGGCCTTTCCCAGATTCATGTCCATAAAGATGCCGGCACCTATGTTAACCAGAATGTCCTGCTTTCCCGTGAGATAAGCGTGGCCGTAAGTCCCTGCGCCGAGGGGCACAAGGATATCCCTTGTTCCTTCCATGAGCTTCACTTCGCCCAGGCACATATTGGTGCTTTCTATCTCAAGAAAGCCTTTCTCTATAAGCGTTGCTTGTGACCTGAGCTCATCAAACCTCTGCTTCAGAAGCTGCATTATCAATATCTTCTCTTCCTGCCTCATTTTCCCCATGCATTTAGTTGGAATTCCATTATAAAAAGGGTGCGTGTTTAGGCATGAAAGGCAAGCGACTGGTATACAGTGGCTCTTTAATAGACTTTTGGCTGTGCGATCGGATTCTGAAGTTTCAAAAATCAGTATGCAGGCTATCTCAAACCATGAGCATGCACCAAATGCTCAATGGACAAATTGATCAAAGCAGTTTAAGTTTTCCTGTTATTCTGTCTATCGACTGCTCTTCTGCAGGCCCTATTCCTAAACAGGTAATGGTAGGCCTTGAAAGCTGTGTAAGGCCTGCATCCTGTATGAGGACGGGGAAAAGGCCCTGCCGCTTTGCTTCCTTTAAAATGGAAAGAAGCTCTTTCAGCCCTTTCACTTTCAGGACAACCTTCTTGCTGCCTTCCTTTTCCCACAGTTCAGCCGCTGTCTTGCCTGCATTTTTGTACGCGGCCAGACTCGCATGCGCTGCCTGGGTTGCTATCTTACCCTTTCCCAGCTTCAGATCCGCCCTTATGACAATGACCTGCTTGTATGTCATTCGTATTCTCCTTTTCGCTAAAAGCACTCGCAGCCCATTTTTGCTTTATAATTATCTGACTAGTGGTTCTCATAATATAAACAGGGAGTCTGATGGAGGCTATCGCTGGAGTATGGATTCTGTAGAGGCTGGAACCTCTATGCACACCTCATTAAGCACTTTAATCTGCTTCAGAGATTGTGCAAGCTCATGGGCAGCAGAGACGTTTACCCTGAGTATCACCGACCTTTCTGCCTTTAACGGGCTGGAACGGCTGATTTCTGGTGAAAGGTATATGAGGCCCGATGCCGGGCTGTATTCCTTGATGTCCATGGAATTGTCAAGTATGACTGTAAATCCGTACAAATCTATTGTTCCTTTGTTTGTCAGCCTGACGACAACTTCCTTCCGGGAGGAATCGTATTCTGCGGAATCTATTGTATATTGCGCATTCAGTGCGCATTCGAGGGGGCTCATTGTCGTGTATTTCACCACGAAATTTTTTACCCATATCGTGATTATCATGCCTGTCGAGAGCGTTATGAAAATAAGAAGGACGACAGCGACCAGAGGCGAGATGGCCTTGAAACGCATATAAAAATTAATGTTCTGGTCGGCTTATAAATATTGGAGCTGAATGCAGAGGCGTATATTTGTTTTGAAAGAGGGAAGCAGGGTCTGGGAGTTGAACCCAGTTACGTCGGTTTCCGCATATCACATGCCATAAGGCATCAGCAAACCAACAGGATAGGCAGCCGTTACTGCAGCCGACTGCGTGGCCGTTCCGCCAACCCTGCGCCATAATATTTTGGCTGTTATCGATATAAGCGTTGCAGTTAGCGGCCGTTTGACTGAATCTGAAACAGAGGTTCATAGGGCGCCTGAGACCCGAAAATTCTAGGAAAACATAAGCCTGTACAGCATCAGCCTCTGCCTCATAAAATCAGCTGAAAGCAGATCATCTTCAGATATTTTCCCAATGGATTTCATTTCGCATTCTTCAAATGGCCCGATAGATATTCTCCTGAGACCTGAAAGATGCGCAGAGCAGTCCATCTTGTCGCCGAGGTCTGTGGCCAATCGCCTTACATAGAAACCTGATTCGCAGTGCAATCTCAGATATATTTTCCTCTCCCGTATATCGGCAATCTCCAATGAATATATTTCCCTTGCCCTTTTCTTCCTTGCCACGGCAGAACGCTTGGGAGGCAGCTGGATATTCTTTCCCTCAAAGCCGCTCAAGGCGTATTCTACATCTGCCTTTTTCCTGTCGGAATGCAATGTAATGGTTGCACAATATTGCTTATCAAGGACAGATAATAATTTCAGCACTTTGGTTGCTTTTCCCGTCGCAACTATGAGCATTCCCGATGCATTCTTGTCCAGGCTGCCTGAATGGCCGGCCTTCCTTGCCTTTGCCTTCTTTCTTATGGCCTTTACTGCCGCGCCTGATGTAATGCCAGCTGGCTTGTCGACTATAGCCACTCCATCCATATAATGCTCTGGAGATCCGGCATAATTTAAATAGCTTTCCCCATAGATATTGAACATGGCCAAGCAGAGGTTTCCGGAAGCAGATAACAGGCTGTTCACCCGCGTGTTCATCTGCATGAAGTGCGGCTCAAGGATAAGGGCAGATCTCATCAAAGTGAAGGCAGGAAAAGTGAAATGCAGGAACTGCAGGATGAAGCAGCTGAGACCGATAAGAAAGGGCGGCAAATAGCTGATTCTTATGCGAATAATTAATTAAGTCAAAATTAATACAATCTTGGAAATATATCTCATGGAAACCAGCTTTCACATATCAGGCATATTTCCCAGAAGTGAAAGGCTTATACAGACCACAAGAGATTTTGCAAAGGGCAGATGTTCACAGGAAGAGATGAAAAGGGCTTTCGAGGCAGATTATGCTGGGCTTATGGAGATGCAGAAGCAGTTAGAATTTCCGGTTATAACCGACGGAATGTTTCTGTGGGACGACATCTTCAGACCATTCTCCGAAAATATTGAAGGAGTAGGGTTGGGAGGAGTGACAAGATATTTTGAAAACAATATATTTTTCAGGAGACCTGTAGTGAAAGGGAAAATAAGACTAGAGAGTTCGTTTATCAAAAGATATCTGTTCAACAGCTGGATTGAAGGAAATTTCGAAAAGATAATCAACCTCCCCGGCCCATACACATTTTCTGTCTTTGCTGAGGACAGGCATTATGCGGATAAAGGAAAACTCCTGAGAGATTTTTCTGAGATACTGAATACAGTTTCAAAGGAACTGGAAGGGATGGGAGTGAAACACATAAGATATTCAGAGCCGGCATTGGTTCACGAAAAGACAAGGCCAAAAGAAAGCCAGTGGGAAAATATGGTGGAAGTATACGAGCATATGCTTGATGGTATAAATGCCAAAACACACCTAAACCTTTTCTTCGGAGATGTTTCTCAAATAAAATATCTGCTTTCAAGGCTGCCCTTTTCAGTAATGGGCACAGATCTGACAGAAACATCTGTGAAAAACCTTGGTTTTCTTGGCGGCACAAAAGCACTGTGCATTGGCTGCATTGATTCGAGGTCGAGTTTTATTGAAAATCCTGAAATAGTGGCCATGCAGGCAAAAAGGGCTGCTGAAGTGACAAGCGCTGAAAAAATTTATTTGGCCCCGAGCTGCGATCTTGAGTTTCTTCCATATGACATCGCCCTCAAAAAAATATCGGTAATAAAGGAGGCGGCGGGGATGCTGGCTGAAAAATGAAACTTTTCCAGACGCAGGAGATAGGCAGCATGTCAAAGCCCAATTGGAGGGTCAGGAAACTTCAAGGAAACGCGCTATCAGAACAGGACTATCGCGAGATCGAAAGGTGGGCAAATTTACTTGGAACTGATAGCGGACCTGTAATCAAACTGCTGGGAAATCCATTAAATGCGGAAACAAAACATAGGATAACTGAATTTTCGGCGCTCTGGGCCCTGAGGCTTTGTGAAAAGGCCGGTCTGGACATCGTTTTCAGCGGAGAGCAGTTCAGGACAGAGATGTACCAAGAGGCTGTCGAGAATATAGAAGGCTTCAGATTCTATGGACATACAAGAAGCTTTGACAGCAAATATTACAAAAAGGCCGCCGTAGTTTCTGTACCGCAGCTGAAGAAAAATTATCATCTTGAAGAGTATCTTTTCACAAAGAACAATGCCGCTAAGGCTGTAAAGCTGCCTGTTACTGGCGCTTATACGCTTGCTGACTGGTCTTTCAACGAATTCTACATGAAAAAAACCAGAGATATTGAGAGCCCGAGGAAAGTGAGATATGAAGCCAAAAGGGAATTTGCAATCGATCTTGCAAGAAATGTCCTCAGGCCTCTTTTCATGGGTCTCATAGACGCCGGCTGCACCTTTATACAGATCGACGAGCCCGCTGCTGCAACGCATGAAAATGAGGTGCCAATACTTGTGGAATCCTTCAATGAATCTGTCAAAAATTTGGACTGCAAATTCAGCGTGCATATCTGCTTTTCGGATTACAGGCACCTCTTCCCGCACATGCTCGAAATGAGGAGATGCTCGCAGTTTGCGCTGGAATTTGCCAACAGGGATGATGAGAAAGGAAGCGGGTATAGTGCGCTCAGTCTGTTTAACGAGCATGATGACAGGAGGGAGATAGGACTGGGAGTGCTTGACGTGCATAGCGATTCGGTAGAAAGCCCGCAGCTTGTGAAGGAAAGGATACTGCATGCTGCAGGCCTGATCAATCCTGGCAGAATATTCGTAAACCCTGACTGCGGCCTGAGGACAAGGAGCTGGGATGTCACTTTCAGCAAGCTCAGGAGCATGACAGAGGGCGCAAGGCTGGCGAGGGAGGCGTATGAAGGAAGATCTTAGAAGCAAGATTGACGGCAATGATCGTGTTATTTTTTTCGAAGTGGTTCCGCCTATAAGAGGCGAAAACTTTGTTGAGGAAGCAAAAAAAATAGCAGATATTCTTGAAGGGATAAAGATAGACGGCATAAACATACCTGAAATCAGGAATGAGAGCAGGAATTGGCCAAGAACTGTAGCTTTCAAAGAAAAGACAGACACGCCTTCTTACGGCACAGCCCTGAAATCATTGGGATTCGAAACCATCATAAACAGGTGCACTGTCTATGAAAATGCAGAAGAGCAGAGGAGATGGCTGAAAAACATATGGAACAGAGAACTGGAGAATATTGTGGCTGTGGGCGGCGAGAGCGGCAAACAGGTTTATGCTGGGCCGTCTGTGACACAGTTCTGCGATATTGCCCTGTCTGTCAATCGTTTTCTTCTTGGAGGGATAACGATACCTGCAAGACGGCGTAAGATCATGGATGAGCCGGAAAGGCTTCTGGAAAAATCCAGACATGGGATAGAATTTTTCATAAGCCAGGTGTTATATGAGAGCGATGCATTCAAAAAACTCATGAACGATTATCATACCCTTTGCAGAAAAAGGCAGATGAGTCCAAAGAGGCTTTTCATAAGCCTTGCTCCTGTTTCATCTGAAAAGGATATAATGTTCCTCAAATGGCTCGGGGTGGAGATTCCGCATGATGCCGAAAAAATATTTTCTTGCAGCTCTGATGTTGCCGGCGAAAGCATGGAAATCTGCCAGCAAATTCTTGAGGACATATTGGAGTTCGGCTCAAAGCTTGATTTGCCATTGGGGGTTAATGTGGAGCATATTATGAAATTTAATACGCCGTTGGCAGTAAAGATGCTGAAACGGCTTGATGACCTGTACAAGAGATACTGACATAGAAACATGCCAACAGGGTATTGCAGATTTCGCTTGACTTGAATCTGGAAAGTCGTAAAAAAGGCCTTCTCTGCATCCTGAAATTGTATGGGTTTTGTAAAAGTGCCAAAATTTGCGAAACCCAGAATCTGCACATCAAATTCAAACAGCAAATTGTAACAAAGGCTTTATTTATCCCTGAGCAGATTTAATATATGTTGAAAAAAGCCCTCGGAATCAAGGAAAAAAAGCTGCCTGAAATTTCAGCGAAGGACTCCAAGGTTATTTTTGAACCGCCTGAATTCGCCTCGGCAAAGGCTGTTGATGTCAAATATCCTCTTCTTCTCAAGCTTGCGCATGCTCACATAGCATGGAACAATGAAAAAAAGCAGCTTGTCTACAATGTTATAGAGCCTGACCTGACCAACGACGAAAAAATTAAGTTGGATTCCATAAGAGCTATGCTGGCTGAAAAAATAGATGTCAACTATTCTGCCTTCACGAAAGTGAAACAGTCGATTGAATATCTGAGAGGAAAGGCCAAGGAGGTGATAGAGGATGAGGCTATAGCGCTAAAGGAGGATGAATACAGAAGGATAATGTACTATATCTACAGGGATTTCA
>CAYJTA010000006.1:18904-23087 GCA_964372825.1 uncultured archaeon
ATCTATTTCATAGGGCTGAACGAGATAGAGCCGCTTATGCATGATCCCAACATAGAGGACATAGGATGCCCTGGAACAGGCCTCCCTGTATATATTGTGCACCGCAGGTTCGGCTCACTGGAGACAAACATATGCATGCATGAACAGGAGTACCTGAACAATTTTGTCATAAAGCTTGCGGAGAAATGCGGCAAATATGTCTCATACGCCACGCCATTGCTTGACGGTTCATTGGCAGACGGCAGCAGGGTGCAGGCAAGCCTTGCCAGGGACGTCACTACAAGAGGCCCCACATTCTCCATCAGAAGGTTCAGAAGGAAACCCATCTCCCCCACAGATCTCATGAGGCTGCGCACGGCATCGGCGAAAATGATGGCATACATCTGGCTGGCCATAGAGCATGGCAGCAGCATGCTCATATGTGGCGGCTCGTCGACGGGCAAGACCGCATTCCTGAACAGCATCAGCATCTTCATAAGGCCGGAGAAAAAGGTGATAAGCATAGAAGATACGAGGGAGATAAACATTCCACATAAGAACTGGGTGCCTGCCGTCACAAGAACAGGATTCGGCCTTCTGGAATCTGGCGGGAAAAGATACGGCGAAATAAGCCTTTTCGACCTGCTTAAGGAAAGCTTCAGGATGAAGCCGGATTATGTGATTGTAGGTGAGATAAGGGGCGAGGAAGCTTATGTGCTATTCCAGGGCATGGCAAGCGGCCACCCATCTCTTGGAACAATGCATGCCGCAAGCGTTGATGATATGATCAAAAGGTTGACGGCTCCACCGATAGAGATATCGTCCAGCCTTGTGGAAGCTCTTGATTATATCATAGTAATGACAAATGCAAAGGAGAGGGGCGAATCTGCAAGAAGGGTGAAGGATTTTTTTGAGGTACAGGCGGTGGACAGTGAAACAACAAAGGCGCATACAATTAAGCTGTTCTACTGGCTTCCGTCGACAGATGAAATCAGGGATTCCATCCAGCAGTCTGAGGTCATAAGGAGGATCTCATTCAGGACGGGAATATCCTATAACAGCCTTATGAAAGATATCGAGGAAAGGGAAAAGGTTTTGATGTGGCTTTATGAGAATGAGGTGTTTGACCTGTTTGCCGTGGCCAATACAATCAATCTGTATTATAAGGATAAGGAGTCTGTAATGAAGCTTGTGGACAATAAAACGCCTTTCAAGAGCATGGAAGCCAAGAAAATGTTTGAAACAGGCTAGCAATTCACAATGGCTTGATGGGGCGAGAGGGATTTGAACCCCCGACACATCGGTCTTCAGCCGATTGCTCTCCCGAACTGAGCTACCGCCCCGCTTCAGAATATTTTGTTGTCCGGGAAGATATAAAAGGCTGAAACTATTTCCAGAGAATGAGCCTCACCTTTGCCAGGGAGCTGTTAAGAAGGGCATATCTTTCTACAGGAATGATAGTCTTGGCATCGGAATAAAACCTGCCGTATCCGCCTCTATAATGCTCCAGCACCTCTGTTGGGGAAAGTGTCCTGTTGTATATCCTCACTTCGTCTATTGTGCCGTTGAAATAGCCGATATTGGCCCAGCTGGCCTTGCCTATAGCCATGCCGATGCCTGCAGCTGTATAGCCTCCTGACAATGTTTGTGTGTCGGCGGGGCTGCCGTCTTTGTATGTATTGAGTGTTGTGCCGCCATATGTGGCTGCAAGATGGTGCCATGCATTTTTTGAGACATTCCCAAAAGCTGCATATACTTCTGCAGATGGCTGCCTGGCAAAGCCTGCAGATGCGTTGCCTGCTATGCCCAGTTTGAATATCCAACCGTCAAAATTCCCGCCATTTTTGGATAGCATATAAGATTCGCCACCGGAAGGATAGGAGTTGACATTTATCCATGCTTCAATGCTGATTTGGGAGGGGTTGATAGATGGACTGTTAGCTATGCTCGCGAAGTCATCAACTCCATCATATGTGACACCTTTTGAGACATAGCCCTTGGATCTTGACGGGAGTGTGCAGAGAGAAGTGCAGTTCAGATCCGCATGATTGCCATTAGGCGAGAAATCATATGCTGTGTTCTCATATGACTCTTCAAAGTTCCAGCCACCAACAACTGACGTGATGTTGTGAGGCATGTGGATTAGAGGCTGATTTTCGTGATCAACTATGGTGAAAAAGAACTCATAGTTTCCTATGGACAATATGGACTTTGTCGAATTGTAATCAAGAGAGAGGAACTCATTGATTTTAGAGGCGGAAAGTATATTTTCATCATCTGCCAGCCCAACTGCTTTCACACTGGCCGAGGTCCAGTTTTCCGGGCTTCCTTTGAATCTGACCAGCAGATCCGCAATTTTTGTTGCCTTCAGCTCCATGTTGTTAAGATCCATCCTTTCATATGCCTGTGTACTGGCATGGCTAAGCACAAAAAGGATGAGGATGACGGCAGTAAAAAATGTGACCAGAGAAAAAGCAAAATCCAGAGAAAATATCTGCCCTTTTGCCATATTTATAATTGGGAAGGTGGAAGATATGCTTGACTTCGCACTGCCCTCTATCGGCAGCAGGTAGTAAGCGCCCAGAGCAGGACTCGAACCTGCGACCACATGGTTAACAGCCATGTGCTCTACCTGCTGAGCTACCTCGGCAGCTTATCTATTGATTGAGTTGATGACTATTTATAGCAATTTCGTGGCAAAAATGCTTTTCTATTCTCTTCTATACATAACCCTCTCCTGCTGTGCATTCTTATGAAGGGCACAACAGAGTTAAAGGCTCTATTTTCTGCCGAACTTTCTTTGAACACCCTCCAAAAAGGATCATTATCTTATCAAGGTTATAAGCAGCCAAATGCGCGATTATCGCTAATATATTAAATGATTCTGAGTGCTATCTAATCTCCCAGTTTTTCCCATTGACTGTTGCCTGCACTGACGTTATGTTTCCCTCGAAAAGGATGCTACTACTGTCGATTACAGCTTTTCCTGAAAATCCTTTTATCACGAGATTACCTTTTTCGGCCTTTATCTGTTTCTCTATTTCAAAACCGGCGTCCGAAATTTTCAGCTCTGAAATATGAAGGTTTGTGACTTGAAATGGCTGCGACAGAGTGACTGTGGCCCTGAACTGCGTCTGCGACGACTGAAGGGTCATTGAAGGCCTAGTAAAGCTGATGTTTATCTGGCCGTTGAAGTTCTCGGCTGAAAACCCTGATGAGGAGATGTTTACAGGCGAAAGCGGCTTGATTGCAAGAGAGTTTGGGCGGACAGAAAGGCTTATTGATGTGTGGCCGTTCTGCGGCTTTGTGAAGAGGCCGCTCATGGGGTCTGAGCCGAGCCAGCCGCCGATGCCTGATGAGATGTCAGCGAATATTTCCCCAAAGCCGCCGATGAATATCGCTGAAAGTACGGCAAAGGCAACGACACTAGCTGCGAGAATGCGCCAGTCAAGCATAATGATTTATTATATGCGTTCAAATTAATAATACATTATGGTCAAGATAAAGGAAATTATGAAGAGTCATGTTGTGACGGCATCGACAAAAATAACAGTGTCAGCTGCTGCCAAAGTGATGACCAACAACAGGGTTGGCTCTGTTGTCATTATGGAAAAGAACAGACCTGTGGGCATAGTGACCACAGAGGACATAACGCATGCTGTCGCAAAGGGGATGGAAATAAGGAAGGCCAAGGCTTTTGGCTTGGGAAAGAAGATGTTTCTTACAGCAGGACCTGATGACGATATACTGAAAGTCACAAGACTGATGGTGAAGGCAGGTGTGAAAAGGGTTCCGATAGTCTTAAGCGGGAAACTTGTTGGAATAGTCACAGATAAGGAATTGCTTCTGACATCACCAGAGCTTATTGACATCCTTTCCGAAAAACTGAAGGCGAGAGTAGAGAGGGTTGCAAACCCGTATGAAGAGATATCAGGCATATGCGAGGAATGCGAGGACTATTCAGACGGTCTTGTGAACGTTTCAGGCAGATGGGTTTGTGAGGCCTGTAGAGAGGGCTAATATCATTCCCTGCATATATCGCCTCTTCTGTTCCCTGATTTTTCTATAGTAAGTAACCACGAAAAGTGAACAAGCCAGTGTTGGGTTTTCCTGTCAGGTCTCAGAAGCATTATCTTTACTGTCTATGCTTTTGGTGTCATGACTGTCACATCATACTGTTCTTATTTTGAAGAGATTTACTATA
>CAYJTA010000007.1:0-8089 GCA_964372825.1 uncultured archaeon
TGTGGAGGTATTTTATAGGGATATGAAGAGTCCAATTAATTCAGGATAGCACACCAAAGCCTTAAAAAGCTAACTGTTGTTACAGAATTATAGTGAATTCTATGAAAACGGTCAGCAGAATGAAAAGAGGGCTTTCGAGGGATGAATGTGTGGCCATAGCTGAGGAGTATGTGAGGGCAGGAATGATAGCAGGGGCCGTAAGAGCCCTCATGGAGGCAGGGTTCAGCAAGCAGGAGGCGAGGATGATTATTTTTGAGATACAGGACGAGTCGCAGGCGGAGGAGCCTTATTGATTCCCTTCCAGAAGATTTCTTATAAAAATGAAGCGCCTTTTGGCCTGTTTGCATCGGCTCTCTGGACAGCTTGCATGATTGCCTTTCCATCGTCTGAAAATGTGACATTCTTGTTTTTGAACTGGCTCAAAAGGCTGCCATCGGCGTTGTCCAGAAGAAAGCCTATATTGTCGCCTGCCTTTGCTTCCTGAAACTTTTTGTGATGCATCTCGATCCATTTCACAGTCATTATCCTCCCGTTGATGTTCAGTTTCATCCCGACCCTCAGCATGCCCAGCCTCACATGTCCGACAGGGACCAGGCCTGTTCCCTTGATATTATAGACATCTTGAATGCAAACGACTGCTTCCATTACTAGATTGTATGCAATGCTGGATAAATGTCTGCATGATTTTGTGTGTGAATTATACATGTATCTGCTCACCCATAGAACGCTACTCCACCACTAAATCCAGAAAGCGCAGCGAGACCATAAATATATAGCATGGCTTGCGAGTCATGCATACCTCTTTTCAAGGAAAATATAGCCCTCAAAAGGGAACAACAGGGGCTGAAAACATATGGAGCTGCTTGAAGAACAGGACAGGCAACTTCAGGAGCAACTGAAGGAAATCAGGAGCTATATCTGGAACCCACAGAAGGAATAACAAGAACCAAAGAAGCTTGGTCCTCCAGCGATATAACACCGTTATACCCCCATTTTTTAAACCCTGCCCTCACCTATCATAAAGATGGAACAAACATACAGCACACATGCCAAAGCCGGCCAGAAAGTCCTCCTGAAAGGATGGGTGAGCTCTGTCAGGGACCTTGGCAAGGTGAAATTCTTCATCCTCAGGGACAGGGAAGGGAACATACAAGTGACGCTAAAGGCAGGGTCTGTTGATGATAAGCTTTTTGAAATAATCAAAACACTTGACAGGGAAGACTGCATATCAGTGGCAGGCAGGGTTCTTGAAAGCAGGCAGGCACCGGGAGGAATAGAAATAATCCCAGAAAAAATTGAAATAATAAACAAGTCTGCCAAGCCCCTGCCCCTTGAGACCAAGGAGCAGATACAAAGCTCTCCAGACATAAGGTTCGACTACAGGTTTTTCGATGTCAGGAACCACAAGACAAAGGCTGTCTTCAGGATAAGGCACTCAGTTATGAAGGGTATAAGGGACTTCTTCGAATCCAACGGCTTTGTGGAAGTGGCCACGCCAGTCGTACAGGCCGCAGGAGCAGAAGGCGGAGCTACCCTGTTTCCTATAATATATTACAGCAGCGAAGCTTTTCTTAGACAATCGCCTCAGCTCTACAAGCAGATGCTGATGGCCTCAGGCCTCGACAGGATTTATGAGATTGGTCCGGCTTTCAGGGCGGAGAAGTTCCACACAAGGAGGCATGTCTCGGAATTCACTTCGATGGATACGGAAATCTCATGGATAGAAAGCCTGGAGGATGTTCTGAAGGCATGTGAAAGTCTTACTCATCACGCCATTAAATTTGCTATAAAAGATGCAAAGGAATATTTCCAGATCCTTGAAAGAAAAGTAACAGTTCCTGAGATTCCTTTTAAAAGAATTAAATATGAAGAGGCCATAAAAATGCTGAACAAGGAAGGCATTAAAGTTGAATTTGGAGAAGATATGGAAGATAGCCAGGAGAAAATATTAGGCAGCATAATGAAAAAGAAAGGCCACGAGTTCTATCTTGTAACCCATTACCCCTCAAAAGCAAAACCATTTTACATAATGATGGACGGAGAGGAAAGCAGGGGCTTCGACCTCTCGAATGAGGGCATGGAACTTGCCTCGGGAGGGCAGAGAGAACACAGATATGAGAGGCTTATAGAAGTGATGAAATCAAAAGGCCTTGAACCGGGCAAATTCAAGTTCTATCTGGATGCCTTCAGGTATGGCATGCCTCCCCACGGCGGCTTTGCCATAGGGGCCGATAGGCTTGTCCAGCAGCTTGCCGGCGTGGAGAACATAAAGGACACGATACTGTTCCCGAGGACGCCTGAGAGGCTGACACCGTAAATGAATTTGTCTATCCAACATGCTAACCAAGGTCTGCAAATTACGTTAGGCCTTCAATTGTCTAGTATCTCATCACCTTCTCGAAAACAGATGTCCTCGATGTCACCCTTATGGTGACATTCAGGCTGCTTGCCGAGCAGTTTATGTCTGAATTGGGCTGGCCGTTGTAGAGTATCTCCACTGCCTGGCCGGGCAGAACCAGCTGTCTGAGAAAAGCCTCTGTCTCATTCAGCTCGGATGCTATCCTTGCGCATTCGAGCGACCTCCAGCCTGATGAGGATGTGAAGCCGAAATTGTAGAGGATGCCTGCATTGTCCCTCGGCGAATAGTCGAGGGCCACTCTGCCAATGCCTTCATCCAGCCCCCAGTAGCCTGCCAAGGATTCTTCATAAGGATTTGTTGAGGCCATAGAATTCAAAATCTCTTCTTCTGCAAGGGCCTTCGAATATATCTTGACCTCGTCAAGCCTGCCTGCAAAGCTCTTCTGGCCGCCGAATGTGAGGTTGCTTGAAGCATCTGTAACAATCCCTGCCACCTGCTTCTCGGCAGCCCTTGTCCCGTCTAGATAGAGAAGCATACTGGTGCCGTTGTAGACGCCTGCCACATGAGTATATGTGTCCAGATGGGTATCAGGGCTCTCAATGGTTTCAGGGCCGCTGCCTGTATAGAGGGTGAATGACAGCCTCTTTCGTGTATCAGGCTGGGCTGAGGCTGACATGTCGTATGCAAGCTGCCCGAAGCCTTCGTCAAAATCGAGGTCCAGCGCAGGGGAAGAAGGCGCTGAGCTGCCTGAAGCTTTTACCTCTTCGCTGGAAAGCTGCCTGTTAAAGATGGACAAAACGTCTATCCTCCCTTTCATGTGGCCTGTCTGATCGCAGAAGGCGCCGATGCAAAGGGGCGAATTTGACGTGCTTATTGTTCCTGTCATCACATCTGGTGTCCCTGAGA
Source organism: uncultured archaeon (assembly GCA_964372825.1). Taxonomy (GTDB): domain Archaea; phylum Aenigmatarchaeota; class Aenigmatarchaeia; order QMZP01; family QMZP01; genus JACPNN01. The sequence continues at coordinate 3,266 of CAYJTA010000007.1, forward strand.
TGTTTCCGTTGACATAGATGGACATATAGGTGCCATTATAGATGGCGGTTATGTGCTGCCACTGGCCTTTGGCTGCCGCATTGTCGGCCGCGTATATGGTCCTTTCGGCGTCGCTTGATGTGATGGTAAAGCCGAATGTCTTCCTCCTGGCGCCCTCATCGGCATAGAAAAGCGAGAATGGCCTGTAGCCTACAATAGCCATCCTTCCGGCCGGATCAGACTCCAAGTAGACAAAGACGTCGATTGACAGTCTGTTGGATATGCCAAAACCGTCTGCTGCCGTGAAATTGGCATAGTCGTTCTCTCCGTCAAAGTTTAGGCAGCTTTTTCTAACGCAGCCTGCCGCCCATGAAGGATCGCTCGCATCGATTATGCTCTTTGAGCCGAGAACAGCATATTTCCTGCTTGTTGCAGCCAGCAGTGAGAGGCCATAGCTTCCCTCCTTCCATATAATCTGGCTATTGCCATCAGTCTTATCGATAGCTGCCCATCCTAACACAGAGAAAGGATTTGGCGGCAAAGACAGCGATGAATTCATGATAACGCTGTCGTCCCTGCCATCAAACGACAGGCAGCCGCTTATTTTGCAGCTCCTGCCCTCCTGCAACACAGAGTCTATGAGGGAAGCTACCGATGCCTGAAGGTATGGGGCAGCGTCCTTCTCGGCCTGCTTCGTGTTTACGGTGGAATAGGTGAATAGCAGCTGCTGGACAGCGAAAATAAGGGCGGAGAGGAAAACCATAGTTATAATGAACGTTTGGGCTTTGCGTCTGTGGAGACGCCTATGGCCTCCTTTCGCATAAGTCAGGCAAGAAGCAATTGTCATAAACTCTTTTTGCCGTTGTAATTGAAAAAGGTTAGCCAATAATATCAGCATACTGATAAGCATTGGTTCGATTGCTTGGTATGCTTGTTTCGTTTTAGACGTATGTTGTGCAACAGAAATAAAAACGGTATCTATAGGCCACATATTCAATGGCGATAATATTACAAAAAAAGAAAAAATCAATCGGATATCCAGAAGCTGCCCATCACTTCCTTTTTCCTTTTCCTTTTCTTTGATGCCAGAGAAAAGACAATGATTATTACGGCTATCAGTATTACAATTCCTGCTGCTGTCTTGACAGGCATATTGTATTGGGATTCCTCTGGAGGCGCTATCGCAGACTGTTCGGGTGCTGATGGCAGCGAAGGCACCGGTTCCTGTGCCGGCGGGACTGGCTGCTGCTCCGTCTCCGGCGCTGGAGGCGGCGTTGGTGCTGGGGCTGCCAAAGCCTCCTCTGCGTATACTGTCGTTGAAGATGAATCCACGACCGATTCGTTCACGGCTGAATTGACCTTGTACAATATGGAAACCTCCTCATTCGGTTTAAGGCTGTCATAGAAGATTGCAAACTCCGGATCATCCTTGACTATGGTCCAGTTCCTGGCATTTGTAGCAGAGATCGTGATCAGTCTTGCTGTTGCTGAGAATGCCTTTGGCAGTGTCTCATGGACTATGAAATTCCTGATTTCTGTGTTTCCCGTGTTCTTTAATGTTGTCGTCAGGTTTGTTTTGCCGCCCTTTGTTGAGAATGCCTTGGTTGCGGTTATCTGGGCTGTTATTGTAGTGGAAAGCCTCTCAAGGTTGCCTATCGCATTCTGATTCATTGTCCCTTTCTGAAGGACCTTGCTGATCGCTGCCAGAAGCTTCTGGTTGCCTGCCAAGCCTTTGCCTGGGACAAGGGTCTTAGTTTTCTGCAACGTAACTGTTGGGCTGGCGCCACCTCCACCTCCTCCACTTCCGCCGCCACTAGAGGCAGCAGTAGATGCAGGGCTTGAAGGCGGAGTCTCGGATCCTCCTCCGGATGAGCTGCCTGCAACTTTATAGGTTGAGAATCCCAGGCCGTTTGCCAGCGGGATTGTGCATGTGCTGATTGCAGATCCAAATGTGCAGTTGACTATGCTCGTCACGTCTATGCAGTTGGACAGATTGCCTTCATCACACTTCCACAGCTCAGTGCCATTGTCAGGTATGGTTATATTGATTGATTTTGGAGACATGTCTGTCTGTATCTTGCTCCAGCTGCTTGTGTTCATCCCGACGTACTTTTCCCCTGTGCTGGAGTTAGTGGTGAAGATGGTGGAGATGTTCATGTCTATTGCTTTCGAGATGGTCATGTTCTTGAATTCTATGGTGAAGTTATTGGTCGTGTCCTGAAGTGACATGCTCACTGACTTGGTGTCCGAGCTGTTCAGCGACTTCCCATAGGTGAAGTTCTCATTAACGATGCCGAGCTCGGGCAGGTTCATGTATATTCCTGGCGGCGGTTTGGGCTTGAATACGAAGTCCTTGAAGGATGTTGAAGTGGTGAAGTTGAGGCATGCTGTCACAAGCTTGTTGCCGCAGATGTCGAACAGCTGCAGCTTGTAGTAGTATGACATGTTGGGCGTAAGGCTGTAATTCAGGTTGAACTGATCGAGAACAGCATCATGGAAGGGCTTGTAATCATCGCTTGTAATGCTGTTCCTCAGGGCGAAGTCAAGGACACTGGCGTTCAAGGTGAGGCAGTTGGAATCATTGCGGTAGAACAGCAGCGTGCCGTTTGCGGGCTCGTCCGTGTCGTACTTGACGAAGGCGAAGTTTGGGTTGGTCTTGACATCAAGCCATTTCAGTGAAGGGGACTTCTTGTCTGAGGCATCGCAGACCATCCCCTGGCCCGAGTTGCAGATTCCGAATGGATCATACTTGCAGCTCTCGTCCTGGCAGTCTGTCTTGCCATTGCCGTCATTGTCGATGCCGTCCTTGCACTGCGGTCCGCCTTCAGACGGTATGTAGCCGAGCTTCAGGAACTTCTGGCAGTCAGGGTCGTTCTCGCTTGTGAAGCCGTCGCCATCAGAGTCTGTGCCGGGCATGGCGCAATTTTCAAACTTGACATCAATGCTTCCCGGAGTGTAGTAGAACGGCCCTGCAGTATCCACAGGGTTGGACTCATTGGTCACATTATTGGCCGAGGCCACAAAAAGCCTCAGCACCTTCTTGGGGTTGCCTATATCGACTTTGTTTATGAGCAATATGCTGACTCCTCCCATCTGGCTCAAGTCTCCCTGAGGACCTCCTCCTGGCCCGCCAGGCCCTCCTACAATTGGCCCGAAGTCCATCTTGCAGAGATCCTTCATGGCCATCACCTGGGCAGCATATGGAATCCAGTTTCCTGAAACGCACTTGAAGGTCATCGTCTGTTCTGTAGTCGCATTTTCAAAGAAGGTGAATTTATATTCCCATCCCCTGATGTTGCTGCTGTTCTCAAGGCTGCAGCCATTTGTTGCGTTCTCATCTGTATCGAAATACCTGTAGTATTTTGCGGTGTTGTTGCGGTTCTCAAGCGGATAGCTCTTCTTACACCATGCAGCTGTTGACACATTCCTCAGGCCAAAACCGACATCCAGCTTGCCTGAACCGCCGCCCTCGTGTATGCCGACATCAAGTATGTCAAGCCAGGGCTGGTTGGAAGTCGTATCGTTAGCCGGGTCGACCCCTATTATGGACGGCGGCTGGTCTATCATCATGCCGCCCTTCATCTGCTCCATGAACTTCGGATCGCAGAGCCCGAAGGTAGCATTAATGATCTGGCCTGGCCCGGATGGATGGAAGAAGCATACTGACTCATTTTCAATTGGCGATCCAAGAGGGCCTCTCTGCCCCAGGCAGGCTGTCTGGTTGTTGTCCCATCTTATGCAGTCCATGGAGTTGATGGCTCCAAGGCCTCCGGCAGGTCCGCCTTTTCCCTGGCCGCTGGCCCCAAACCCGCAGAAGGGATCTGTAAGGCAGTCTCCTCCTGTGGCATTGTTGTCAGCGCAGTCGGCCTTGCCGTCACCATCTTCGTCTCCCGGAACGAAGCATATTTCAACAGGTGCCCCTGCAGGCTTGCATACCTGGAAGCCCATACTTGTCTGGCTCCATGTGCAGTTTGCAGCGCTTGCAGAGCATGAAGAATTGGACTGGCAGGCGAAGCACGTCTGTGCGCAGTTTTTCTTGACTGCCAGGGCGGCAGGATCGCAGAAGCCGTCAGTTGTATTGTCAAACACGCCATCGCCGTTCATATCAGACTGGAAGATATCCGGACTCCAGCTGCAGTTTATCGGGCTCTGTGTGCAGGCGCTTTGTGTTATGCAGGAGAAACATGATGAGCTGCAATCGCCCATGCCGAACTTGACCCCGCCCATCATTTCGCAGAACCCAAGGCCGTTTGGAGAGAAGCTTGCATTCTGCCACTTGCAATAGCCAAGCTTGCTGCCTTTGCATGCGGCTTCAGCAAGGCCGACATTGGGCCAGTTGTTTGTCCCGTTCTTCTCGCATGCCCAGCATGTCTCGTTGCAGCTCTGGGTCTGGAAACCCATGCCACCTCCGCCAAACGCAAAGCCAAGCTCGCACCAGCTCTTCGTATCGATAATTGTCGAGCCGTATGCATCAGTCTTTTTTATGTTCTCTGTCTTCCATACTCCTCCTGAGGATGTGCATGCCGACTCGCTTGAAAGGTCAGATATCCCCTGGACATTGGGTCCCTGGAAAACATTGTCGAACTTGAACATGCATTTACTGATGTTTGTGAGATTGTTGTAGTCCCACTTGCAGGGCATGAAGAACTGGTTTATTAGAGTGTTGCAGACAGATTGGTTCTGGGCAGCCTCGCAGAACTGCACCGGCGGCTGCCCGAAATCGCTGAATGTCTTGCTCCTGTTCTCAACGCAGTTGCCTGCTGTTGCATTCCAGCTGCACAGAGGCTGCATGTCCTTGAGATCGGAAGAGCTCGTGTAGGGAAAGAGTGTGTATGTAGAAGTGTA
>CAYJTA010000007.1:8099-19098 GCA_964372825.1 uncultured archaeon
GTGAAGTTGAATGTTGTTGCATTAGTAGAACACTGCTGATTGTTTGAATCCCAGACGCATACGGTTACGTTTGTGCAGGCTGTCGGGTTGCCGCTGAAGAACATGCAGTCAAGGAATTTGAATGTCCCCTGAAAGCCGCCTGTGTCGAATTTGTCCTTGCAGAAACTCATGCCGAAATCCCAGAAGCAGTTGGGATCTCCCATGCAGATATTCTGGGTACTCTTTGAGGCGCAGCCGCCTTCCATTCCTGGGCTCCCGAAGCCTGCGCTTATTGTCCTGTTGTTTGTCTGGTTGTTTATCTTGTATGAGATCGTGAGATTTGTTGGCGTTATGTTGTCAATCCTCATGATGCCGTAAAGGTAGCTGCTGCCGTTGGGCCATGGGGCAGCAAATGCAATGCCATCGCCGATCTGGTAGATGGAGACTGCAGTGAACATCATCATGGAATAATCCGGCACTTCCGGCGGCAGCTGATTGAGATTCATGTTCGGCCCGAAAAGCATGAACCTCGTACCTCCCAGGCCGTAAAGCTTTCTTGGGCTGGTCGCTGCCATGTTGTTCGGATCTTCAGTGCCATTCCACACTATATGGGCAGCCCCAATGGCCACAACCTGGCCGCTGGTAAAGTTGAGGCCTACGCTTGAAGTGGTGTTCATGAACGAAACGCTGTTCACTGAATTGATTGCCGCATAGGAAACTATGACAGCTAGGCTGAAAGCAAGAATGGGCAGGATGATATATGTTTTCTTCATTCAATTACCACTTTTGTCTGAACGATATTGAATTATTTGTCAGCCGCCCGTATATAAATGTGACAGCCGTTTCCTGTGCTGTGATAGTGGGCAACAATTGAAATAAAATAGAACATGGGCAACAAGAAAGGATTTGCAGCTTTATATATGCCCTTTGACAAATTTAATTTGATACATGGCAGCGAAAGGGGACTTCCAGATGAGCATAGGGTTGCTGGTGACTGTTATTTTTGCGGTTGTTCTGCTCACTTTAGGCATAGCTCTTATCAGGGACTGGCTTTTTGGAATAACAAAGCTGGGCCAGCAGATGCAGGAGCAGGCTGAGAAGCAGCTTAAGGACCAATTAAGCAAGACCGGCGACACTTTCCTGATAAGCCCCACTGAGCATAAGGAAAATCCGAAGACGGAAATCTCTGTGACGGCGGGCATAAAGAATACAGACCCTGATGATCACCAGTATGTCATTGGCATCAGCACCGAAAAAGTACCTATCGGCGTTACGAGGGCTGATGTAAGCAGTTGGATCCAGTATTTGGATACGGCAAAAACGATAAAGGCAGGCGATGTCAACTTCGTATCCATATATATGACAATCCCGAGCAATGCGAAGAAGGGCATCTATTTTTTCAGGATATCGTCATGCTTTAACAAGGAAGGCATATTGCCCATAGCTGCTGCATGCAACGCCAACAGCGACAACCTGTGGGCCACAAGCCAGGATTTCACGCTGACGGTGAAGTGATTTCGTTCTGAGATAAAGGGATGGGACGGGCCATAGGAATAATACTATAGACCACCAACAACTATTCATGAACATCCAGCTTGTCTTTACCCTTATCTTTGCTGCACTTGTGCTCTTCTTTATCATCTTTTTTGGCGCTGATCTTCTCGGGCCGTTTTTTTGCTTCGGCCAGGAGGCCAAATTCGCCAAAAACGTGGAGGATCTGGTAAGCCTCTCGGAGGAGGTCTACCAGCTTGCCGAAGGCAGCACGAGGCTCTATAGGGTCAGCATCTCGGCAAATGACAGGATCTGTTTTGTCAACCCCTCGAAGCCCTACCCAAGGGACTGGCCGAAGGACGAGAGGGACTGGAAGCCGGACAGCATCGTTTACGAGAAGATGATAACCGAAAGCGGTGACCAATATTATGGCTCCAATATATGGGTATATAATGGCTGCAAAGGCGATAAGATAGGGAAAGGGATCAGCGCATCGCATCTGGCACCGAAGGCCCATTTCGGAGGGGACAGCGGCAACTTCTGCTCGACTGGAGGGGACACGCTTTTCTTCGAACACAAGGGGACAGGGGTGGAAGTCAGCATCAGGGAATAATCTGCCTACATTCTCTTCATCAAGGCGCTAATATGCGCTATAAGTGATCTAATAGAAATCATTTCGCAAATTTATTTCTCAAAAAGCGCTAGCAAGAGAATGAGAGACATGCTATTCTCCTGAAATATTAGCTGCCAGAGCTAAATTAAAACATGGAAGCCTACCAGATTTTCAAGATGATACTTGGCATAATAGCCTCAATCCTCATTCTCGGTTTTGTCATCATATACATAACAGGCTACAGCTCGACACAGGAGGAGTTCAGGAGAGCAAAGGCCTTGAATGCCTTCTCCTCAGCCGCTGAAGGGGCATATCTTACAGGCAGCGGCCTAGATTTCGATGGCTTTGCAAGGGTAAAGGAAGCGGCGGAATTTGACCGGTCTTTGCCCGGCCTTAAGCTCGGGACATTCAAAGAGCCGTTTTCTGTGCCTGTCCTGTATTCCAAGGGCGAAGAATTGTTTGTCAGCAGAAGCGAGCTGGATCTTGGCTGGTGGAAGGTCAGGTATGTGACTGCAATGCCGGAAACAAGGGTAGTTTTCAATCCTCTTGACACCACGGAAGGCACATGGGAAACGATAAGGCGGCTTGTTTCAGAATTTCCCAGCGGCATAAATAGCAAATATAAGACCACGTTTGCATCCTGTGACGGGGAAAATGTCGAGAGTCCCTGCGGAAACAGGGGCTGCCAGAGGGATGATTTCCTTGACAGGCTTGAGCCGATGAAAAAAGCGTACAGCATGTGCAGAAAAAAACTGGGTGAAAAGGACAGACTTGTTATGGTTTCTGTCTCCTGCCCGAAAGCAGAATCCTTATGCATAAACCCTTCCTCCGGAATGTCAGGCCGCATTCAGCTCGGCGAAAAAAGCATGCCTTACAAGGATCCTGTTGACATAATGGCGGCCATACTAGGGGGCCCTGATGCATTCGAGTACAAGAATACGGCCTTCTTCCATGAGATAAGGGTTGCAGCCATGATGATCGCAAACTCAGCCCTCGCTTTCTCCAAGGAGCTTGCCATAATAGGGAGCGATATAGCCTCTGTATCTCAGGGGATGCAGGGCGATCTGGACAGGATAGAGGAGCTCATACCCGCACTTGAGTCGCAGAAGGCATATCTTTCGGAAGAGGGCAAGAAGAGGGTGGATGCTGAAATAGAAAACCTGAAGAATGTGGAGGTGCCGAAAAAGAGGCAATGCATATCGCTTTATAAGACGCTCAATGAGACAATATACGAGGCTGCCGCCAAAGCGGATGATGGGGCCATGAAAAGGCTTGCGGATGCCAATATGGCTGTCGAGGATGCGAAATGCACTGTCTTGCCCAAAAGAAGGCAGCTCTATTGCATCATTAAATCGTATACAGACATCAGGCCTGCCATGGAAGCCCTGCAAACGGCTGTTGAAGATTATGAGGGCCCTATGGCCGAAGATATTTCAGCCGCCTTTTCAAGGGCTAATGACGATGCTGCCGGCATAAGCGAAAGGCTGAGACAGGAGGGCTGCCTATGAAAAGGAAAGGCCAGATAGAGATAACGGAGCTGCTGCTTATAATCTTCTTTATAATAGCGATACTGGTTGCCGCCATGTTTGTCTTTGCAGGCTTCCAGACATGGCAGTTCGGCTCTGAGAAGAACAAAGAGAGGGATACCAAGGCGATACGCCTCATGCAGAGGCTTATCGATTCTGAAATCCTGACGGATGAGAACAGCCTTTTCAGCGAGAAGAAGCTGCTGGCCATCGGCAAGGACTGCAAGAGCCTGCAGAAGCTGTTCGGGAGGGGATGGTATATGGAGATAGCTGTCCTTGACGGGAAAGAGGGTGTTGAGTGCGGAAAGGGAAACTATGACTCCTGCAACTTCTATGCGGTCTGCAGGGAATTCCATGGCGGCCAGCAGGTCACTGCATTCGACCTCCCCGTCAATGTGAAAAAGTCTATAGGGGGGATATCAACCAATGAGATATTCGCATATGCGGCTATCGCAAAGATGAGGCTGAGCGTGTATGACTGACATAAGATCATTGTTGAGCCGGAAAAGGGGGCAGACAAACATCATAGTTGCTGTGATAGTAATTGCAGTCTTCATCACGGTTATTGTTGCCCTCATGAGCCTGCTGAAAACAGCCCCCAGTTCGGATTACATAAACATATACGTCCACAACCTGCTGATAAGCACTCTCAGGGCTGACACAGGCTACCTTGAACCCTCCTGCAAAACCGTAGAGGATGCGATAGCGTGCGTGTACACAGAGCCCATCACCTATCTATGCGGCGACAAGATGAGCTGCAGGCAGCTGGCCGATGAAAAGATAGGGGAGTACATGACCAGAAACACCTTCCTCGGGAGGAAGTACAGGTACCTTTTCGATGTCACGATGGGAGGAAGACCTTCCCTTTCGGATTCGCCCCTTCAGTTTGGCGACCAGAGGCTGCAGCAGGAGAAGGTGGAGAAGACATCAGCGGATGTGACCATACAGAAGATAACAAGGTCAGGAAAGGCCCTGGCATTCAATATCAGGCTTCTGGTTTCGGCCGAGAAGTGAGAATGAAAGCTCTTGGGCTGTTATCAGCCTGAAAGCAGCCATTGCACAGAGGCATATTCTTGTATATTCTATCGGTAGCTTTGTCTTAAATATTTCAGGAAACAATCGTGCAGGCCTTCTTTATTCAGTAGCCTTTTGTCGGATCCATTTCTTCATAGCTGGCCACCTTTTCATAGTCTTTAGAAACAACATTCTATGTCCATATAGAACCGGTTTTCTCACAGTCACCTTTGATTGAGTTTCGGTTTTGGCCGGAACATATATAGCCAGAACCTTACAATTATAATACATGGCCAAAGGGCAGGCAGAGGTTGTAATCATAGCTGCTTTCGTGATTATAGGTGTTGTTGTCATACTGTTCGCTTTCCACGGCATCATAAGGAGCAGCCTGACTCCTGTGACAGAGGAGCAGAAGACAGTCAGGCAGTCCGTAGAGAACTTCCTCAAGCAGGCTTCGACTGTCAATCTCAGGGAAGTCAGCTTCAATGGCGGCTATTACCCGCCTTCGGCGCAGAAAAAAAATGAGAATTTCAATGGCAGGCCTGTCTATTACTGGCTGCCAAGCTCGAAGCCTGATGACATAAAAGCCTCCCTGAGGAAAGCCATCGGCGACTATATAAAGGCCAACAAGGACAGGCTTGCCGCATCTATGGTGGACAAGAACGTGACGTTCAGCGATGTGGAGCAGATCGAGCTTGACCTCTCGGAGAGCATGCTTTCCCTGAAGGTGAACATGCCCACGAAAATGAAGGGCTTTGACATACCGCAGCCGTATTCGATTCAAGTGCCAACTAAGACAAAGGAAGCGTTTGACCTTGCCCGGCAGCTTTCCGGCTTCCAGTACGGCTCGAGATTCTTTGAGAATGCGACCATAATAACAACATTTTCCACAGGCTATGTTGAAGGGGTGCATCAGGTGCCGTTGAGCATATTCTGGGGCAAGTGTGACAGGCCATATGCAAAGGGCTATGAAGAGATGGCATTCTGGACGAAGGATGTGATTTCAAGGACCATGAAAGGCACATACATGCCTGACAAGGCCCCTGAGAACGTCAAAGACAGCTCAGGGACATTCAAGCACCTTTTGCCTGCTTTCAGCGGGAAAAAATACATGGACCTTGAGGTCGATTTCTTCCTGCCGCCTGACTTCACCCTGGACAGGGACAATTTCCATTTCAGGACAAGCGAAGGCCAAACTGATTATATTCTACTGGAGGCGAAACAAATTGACAGTGTGTGCGTGCCGGTGGCAGCAACAGTCAGCTACACGCTCTCCTATCCTGTGATCGTTTCCATAAGGGACCCCTTCACAGAGAACCGCTTCTTTTTTGCCCTGAAGATTGCAATAGCAGACAACCTGCCTTCAAAGGCCTTGGATATTGCCGGCTATGAGGCGAGCGGGCAGTACGAGCACTGCAACAGGATGTCCTGCGACGGCAGCATATTTGTGTTGGACAGGGAATCCGGGAAGGGCGTAGCTAACGCTTATATAACATATGGCGGCTGCTACCTGGGCCAGACAAACGAGAAAGGCATATTTGAAGGCAAAATACCGTGCCTTGTCGCAGGCACGCTGGATGTGAGCGCAGCGGAGTATGAGAAATACGCGGATACAGCAGGCGCAAGCGAGCTGAAGGGCTACAGCCTCAGAATAGCGGGCGTGAAGCAGAGGAAGGTGTATGTGCACAAGGTGGAAGTGAAGAATGACACTGCCTCAAAGAGCTATGTGATATCGAAATCTTATATCAAATACAATCAGGGGAACATCGCAAGCATTTCTTTCATAAAGGCTGGTGTGGAACCGAAAGAGCTGAAGACAGACAGGCTGCTGGCCAGCATCAGCATGCCTTCAGGCCTGTACATGATCTTTGGAGGGATCTACAGCAAGGACATGAAAGTGCAGTATGGCGCATTTGCAGAAAGTGCTTTCGATATCAAGCAGGATGCAACAGAGCTGCATGTCTATTTCCCCCTGTATGAGCACATTGATGCCTCATATCAGGAATCGGCGGCAAGGGCCAGGCTGTACTCAAGGATACTGGAGAAGTGCGGCATAGGGCCCGTCAGCCTGACGGACACATCGAAGGACTGCTCATTGCCGTATAAGGAGGTCGGATAATGAAAGTAAATAGTAATAAGTGTTCAGAGGGGAATAGGGCGGTAAATAGTGGTATTTTTGGTTGCTCAGGGATAAAATGGGGCAGTTCGTGGTTGCTGGGGGGCAAAATGGTACCTTCGTATGCGCTCAGTGAGAAGCAAGGGGCAAAATGGGGACAGCATGTCCCCATAATGAAGAATTTTATTGCATTCTCTATCGTAGCCCTGCTCCTGCTTCCGCAATTGGGCCTGGCTGCGAACATAGCCATTTTGGAGGACGAAGCTTTCAAGACTGACACGAAACTTGATTCGAGTGCGCTGGTCGAGATATTTGTGCCGCTTGACGAGATACAGGAGGGGACGCCTGAAGATAAAATCACGGTCGATGTCGACATCCAGGCTGCCATGCAGTCCATGTGGAAACTGAAAAATATATTCGTATACAAATGCGGCAGCAGGCTTCCCGATGCATGCGTAAAGGAAGTTGCGCCGACCAATTATTTCAACGGCGTCGGTATTCATCTTCTGTGGAAAGAAATCAGCTATAAGACAGGGGAAGGCCCCTACGATCAGGCTGCCAACATCCTTGTCATTGTCAAGCTCGAGAAGAACGATGCATCACAGCCTGACATATCATGGGCAGGCTTCTTCTATCCGATAGAGAGAAAAGGCGCCTATAATTTCAAAGATTACAAGATTAGCGATGCCGGCAAGATAAAGTACAGTTCCAATGGCATTGTTGGTGCAGGCGATATCAAGAAGTTTATCGAGACTGATTGGCGCATGCTGCCCCTGACATGGGCTGAGAGGATAACATTTTCCGACGCAGAGTCCCTTATGATTCTCTACACGGACCAGCAGACGGCAGACCAGAAGGAGGCCCCAAAATTCATTGCAGCAGAAACTTCGAATGATGTCAGAACATCGCAGAAAGATGTCGCTTTTGCCTTCGCAAAGATAAGCGGCAGATATGCATTCCCTGTTGTCGTTTTCAGGAACCAGTACGATTGTGGAAACAAGGAGTCCGAACCGCATCTCGGCGAAACACGGGCAAACTGCTGCTACGACATGGGATGCGAGAGCGATCAGAAAAAACAGTACTGCATCTGGACTGACCCTGCAAAGCCATGGAAAGCAGCCTGCACAGAAGATAAGATAGGCCTCTCAGTAGGCCTCGCGGCCGTATCCGAGAATGTTCAGCTCAAGAACTGCCTCGAGGAAGCTAAAATACCTGTGACCCTGACAGTCACCAATCCCCCGCCTCTTGCAGGGAAGCTGAATGCAATTCTTGTCCTCAAGGATTCGGCAGGGAAGGAAACAAAGGCAGAAACCTCATGTTCAGGAACTTCGCCATCCTATTCGTGCGCCTTCTACATAGACGCATCCGGCTACTGCGGCCAGAAAACAATGGCCTTCACGAACAACAGGGTAGAGGCGAAAATAAGTTTCAACGACGGCTATCTGACAGCGACAAAGGATCTGGAAGCCGGCCTTAGGGAGTTCAGGCTGGAATTCTCAGACCCTGTAGGCATAGAAATGCCTTCGTCTGCGAATGTGGCCGACTGCTCGCAGCCGAAGGCCGTGCTGAAGGCGAAGATAACAGGCAAAAAGGACCTTCCTGCTTCCTTAGCGGGAAGCGCAATGCTTTCAGGCAGACAGTTCGGCATGGAGTGCAAGCCGTCTGCTAGCTCTGAAGGCAATGTTTACGATTGCTCATTCTCTGTCCCCCCTGTCAAGGAATGCAGCCCGACAGCTTCGGATTTTGCTGATGCCATATTTGAGATTCAGATCCCGCAGCAGTCAGGGACGAAAGGGATAAAGGCTGCTGTCAAGAAGCTGACAATCAATTATGCCTGCGGCTGCAGGGATGAAAAGCAGTACTGCGACAGCGAGCAGAAGAAGTGTCTGGACAAGGATGCCATGAAGCTTGTCATCCTTGACGCCCCTACGGCCATAAAGAGCGATACAATCAAGGACGGCCAGGTTCCTGTAAGCCTGAAGGCCAAGATAGAGCCGAGGCCTGCTGGCCTTGTTATTCCGGCAAAGGCGAAGCTCACCGTCGGGAGCATAGTGTCGGACACAGAGGAGAAGGACAAGACTTTCGATGTCTCGTGTGCGGAGGCAGGACAGGAAATAGCGTGCTCAGGCAATATCCTGATTACCAGTTACAACACCGGCAAGAGATACGAGCTGAAAGGCGGCGGCATAAGCATGGACATGTCATACAAAGACGGCCAGGCTAGCAAGACGCAGACGTTTGCAGCCGCCCTTCCGAACATGGTAATAGCCTCTGCCCAATGCGGAAACCATGTGCAGGAAGCCGGCGAGACAAAGGACACATGCTGCGAAGATCTGCAGACGGACGGATGCTCCTCTGATGAATACTGTTCCGAAACACACGCCTGCAAAAAGCTCTCGGAGATCTCCATAACCTCAATAACCCTTGACAAGCCATCCTTTGACAGCTGCAAGATCGAGAACAGCATAAAGCTTACAGCCTCCATCAGCGGCAAGGATTTTGTGCTTAACAATGCTGAGTACCTGCAGGCAGGCAAGAAATACGAGCCTGGCCCTTCGTGCCAGCAAAAGGGCACTGTGGTAGAATGCGGCATCAAGATCATGCCCATAGCGGCATGCCAGCCGCCCAAGCATATTATCACAGGAAACAGGCTGAAGCTTTATCTGGCCGTCACAGACCAGAAGACAGGCCTGCCAAAAGAAACGTCGGTCGAGAAGGAGTTCCAGAATATAGAGATAACACCGAAATACACTGCTGGAGATCGCACTTGTGAAAGCACCTTGGGGGAGAATGCTGATATAGCGTGCATGGACTGCCCCTGTCAGGGGGAGGAGAAATACAAAAACCATTACTGCGAACTCACCAACGCAAAGAACCCATTCGGCGAGTGCAGAAATCTGGGCGACATGAATCTGGCCCTCGAGAGCCCGGCAGGCCCTGTAAGCTTTGACTCCTGCAGCATAGACAACACGCTGAGTGTGAAGGTAAGGATTGACAGCCCTCCCCAGTCGCTGCAGTTTGAGCGTCTTGCGGCTAAAATAAATGGAAGGGACGTCGATCTTGCCTCTTGCCAGGAATCATCCGCATCAGGAAAGAGAAGCTATGACTGTTCGATAATAATCCAGACGGACAGGAACTGCAGGGGCCAGCAGACGTACAGGGATAACAGCCTGACACTTGAGTTCTCTTACATGGACGGGGAGAATGCACGCACTATAACCCGCAGCGTTGCCCTGCCGGATATAAACTTCCGGGGCTCTGCCGCCCAGCCGCCCGGCACGCCGGGGACGGGAGCCCCGGGGACAGGCACGCCTGGCGCAGGCACAGGGCGCACTCCTGACCCGACGCTTGTTCAGAAGATAAAACAGAGCCAGCAGCAGTATGACGCTGCGAGCAAACAGCTCGAGATGGCCCAGAATGGGCTGAAGAAACAGATATCATGGTGCAATACAGGCAATTTCATCGTGGGGGCTCTGGAGTTTGCGGCTAAGGCGGTCTACACAGCCATCTTGGCCTATTCAGGGGATGTGGATGCGATACGGCGAGGTGTGCTTTGCGTACTCGAGCAGGACATAGCGCCTGAGCTGGCTAATCTTGTGAACGGAGTGCTTAACCAGGGACAAAAGAACGATCTGCCTGACATTGCAGTGATGGAGCCCATTATCGCAAAAGATGGAAAAAATGTTATTATCTCTGTAAAAAATATAGGGAAAGCGGCACTTGAAAATGAGCTCTATGCAGGCCTGGAAGTGGATGGCAGGTTTTTGCCCGCTCCCTCAGATCAGCTTTCGAAACAGAAAGGTCTGGATGCGGGAGCCATTTATCAGAGCACATGGATTTTGCCCGAAAGTGCTCCCATTAAATCTGGCCAAAGGCTGTGGATTTTCGTTACAACCAAGTACAAGGACGACGAAAAAACCAAGGACAATAATGGAAAGGAGTTTGTGGCAGTGGCTGATGCAAATGGAAATCTTGTTCCAGTACCGCCGGGACAGGGCACTGGGAATGGGCCTTCAGGCGGCGAGGGTGGAGACGCAGGGATATCTGCTGGTGGGAGGGAGAAGAGGACAGAAGCAGGGAAAACAGGGACGGTGTCAAAGGCATTTGATTTCGCATGCATAGCTGACACGCCTGCCAACAAGATAAACTGCACAGCCTCTGCTGATTCAGAGAGCGATGTGGAGTCGTACAAATGGGATGCGATGTTCACGTCCTCTGTCAGCGGCCAGCGCCCTGTGTTCACATATAACGGGAAAGAGA
>CAYJTA010000008.1:0-4243 GCA_964372825.1 uncultured archaeon
AACAACCTCAGTTATCTTCGAACCGAATTCTCTCAGGGACTGGATAATGGTGGATATGTCGGCACCTATTATCATGCTGAAGTAAATTGAAAGCTTTTTGAGAGAGCCTATGCGTTTGATAATATATCCGTTTGTTATGTTCTTGAGATCGGGATAAAAAACCTCGGATTGATCTGCAAGCCGCACAAGATAGCCATAACCAGCAAATCCGGCTCCTTTTGCAACACCTTTGACCGCTTTTGCTACACTTAATCCTATTTGCCTCTTTCTTATATATTCTCCATATTCTTTCGTGAGTTCCCTTTGTCTATTGATTATCTGAGGATCTTGCTTTCGCTTCCTTTCATATTTGTCCAGTT
Organism: uncultured archaeon; assembly: GCA_964372825.1. Lineage (GTDB taxonomy): Archaea > Aenigmatarchaeota > Aenigmatarchaeia > QMZP01 > QMZP01 > JACPNN01. The sequence goes on from CAYJTA010000008.1 coordinate 360, forward strand.
TCCTCTTCACGGCAGGTCTCTGGACATATTTTTTATGAATGTTCTCCAACTTTCTCCTCCGTTCTGCATCCATTTTATAAAAATCTGCAAGCAGGAACGCATAATGCTCATCTTCATATTCCTCGATAATAGCAAGAGGATTAGGACAAAAATCAAATACATGAGGGCTCCTTTCAATTTTGAGCCTCAGAAGGGAAATGAGGCTTAATGCGCTTTTTCCATATTTATCCTGCATGGCTTCAGGTCTGACCCTGTTGGATACATCTTGCGCCAGAACCCTGTAGTCTTTATTTGCAAGCCTTCTCATACCATTTTTGTACACCAAAGGCATTTATAGGGAAAAACGGCTGCTGGAAGTGATAAGAAAAGCGAATTGGCACTTTTTGCTTTCCTGAGAAGTATTGCTGGCTGTATTGGGATAGATAGAAAATGGCGGCATATAGGTTTTTTCACAGGCCAAAAATTAGAAATCGGCCTGTTCCAGCATCTCTGATAGCGGTGTCACGTCCATCCCTTTCTTCTTAAGGTGGCCTAAAATGATCATGAAATCCTCTTTCTGAAGTTTGATAGTTCCTGCGGTTATTCTCCTGAATCTCTGGTAATTGAAACCGTTCCTTGTTTCCGGTTCTGTTTCCGCTTCTATTTCCATTGCCAATTGCTTATAGAAACGGGGTTTACCTCCTATCTTTCCTAGAGCCTCCTTAAGCATCATAGCCTGCCGCTTCCATGCATCCCTGTTCTTGAGGTAGTGATTCTGTTTGTATCCTTTCTGCTTTTCTTCTCTTCTCTTTTCCATTCCAAGCTTAATTTCACGCAGCTGGAGGCGGTATTTAGTCTTGTATTCAGCGATGATAAGCGGATCAAATTCATCATGATATGTGGAGAGCGAATCGAGAGTGGATAGGACTTTGAAAATAGGGATTCCATATTGCTGTTCTATGCTCTCAGGGCTGGCTCCTGCCTTCACTGATTCGTAAATGGGCCTTGCTTTATCAGGAGGATATCCGGACATAGGTATATTTCAAAGCGAATTTTAAAAGCACGTCTAAGAAAAAATTCAACAGACAGATTAAGTTTTGTCAACTATATTAGGCGGAAAGGACAACAATTAACCTATGTGCGCTGAATTCGCCTCGGTCCCCATGAAGGATCCAAGGGGCTACATAACGGAAGAGCAGGTGGAGAAGCTGATAGACGCTACTGACAATCTGAGGGACAGGCTCATGCTCCAGATCATGTACAGATGTGGCCGCAGGGTGTCTGAAGTGCTGCTGCTGGCAAAGGATGACATATTATGGGAAGACAAGAAAATCATCTTCTCGATATTGAAAAGGAAAAAGCCGATAAAGGAATTAAAACCAGTAGACAATGACACTTTGCAGCTCCTTAAGGCGTATTGCGAGGGGAAAGTTGAAATGAAAGGCCTGAAGAAGAAAACAGATGGCATCAGGCTCTTTCCTGTGAGCAGGCAGTATGTTTTCAAGCTGATAAGGAAACTGGGCGCAAAGACAGGCATCGTGATGGTTGGAAAGAAGATGCTGCACCCTCATCATCTGCGCCACTCGTTCGCCGTGCATCAGGTCAAAAACAACATCAAGACAGCTGAAGACCTGAGGAAATTGCAGATGTACATGGGCCATTCAAATATAGCGACGACAGCTCATTATTTGCAGTTCTCTCCCGAAGAGCTGAGGGACGTTGTAAATGTCTGGAACAGGCAAAAGCAGAGCAAAAAGCTGAGTGAGTTCAAATAAAAGATATTTTAATATATATCTATTATAATAATACTAATATTTACTATATATTTAACCATACTTACTTTTAATTTCTAGCCTCATTATATAGTCACTATATGCAATTTTTAATTTTATTAAAATAAATAATATATAATAAAATATACTTATTCAATTAAATCTATTAATATAATATTTTGATAAAATATAATTTTAGAATATATTATTTTACAATATCTAATAAAAAATATATAATTTAGTAGTCTATATTTCCGGGATAAAAAATTAGCAAAAAAGTGAGTTTCAAAGCCCAAAGTGAGGGTTCAAAAAGGCAAGTGAGAAAAAATTGATAAGGAAAGGGCGGCAAGTAGGTGAATGGGGCAGATAGTGTGGGGCGATTTCGAGAAGGTTGAGTTAAGAGCAGGAACAATAGTGAGAGTGGAGGAATTCCCTGAGGCCCAAAAGCCTGCCTATAAGCTGTGGGTCGACCTTGGCCCTCTGGGAGTGAAGAAATCAAGCGCCCAGCTGACAAAGCTGTACAAAAGTGAGGATCTTGTGGGGAAACAGGTCCTTTGTGTGACTAATTTCCAGCCGAAGCAGGTGGCCAGTTTCGTCTCAGAAGTGCTTGTGACTGGCCTTGTCATGGAAAACGGGGAAGTGGTTTTTGTGCAGCCGGAAAGGAAGGTGCCTGACGGAGCGAGGCTTGCGTGAATAGTTTTGGTTTGGATTAAAGTGAAACAACTAAAGAATCTGCATTTTCAGAAAGATATATAAACAGTCCTGTTATCGTTTTTCCGTTAACGCTTTTTGATTTATTTCATGGAAAAGGGTTATATAACATCCCACACATTCACATCCCCGCCGGAAGGGACTCTGTATTTTCCTTTTGCCGTATTTACAATAACTTCAGCAACCTTCTCAGGCGGCATGCCATGGAAATCGTTCATCCTTGTCGCTGTCTTTCCGGGATTCACGACATAGACTTTGATATGGGGTATTTCCAGCGCAAGCGACTGGCTGAATCCCCTTACGCCGAATTTGGTGGCGCAGTATGTTGTTAAATCCCCAAAGCCATGGAGGCCTGCGCCGCTGGCTATGTTTATTATGGTATCCTTCATATGCGGCAGGCACTCTTTCGTCATTTTGATGAGGCCTTCAAGGTTTGTCCTTATCTGGTTTTCTATATCTTTATAACCTTGGCTTTCCAGCTTGTTCCAGACGACTATTCCCGCATTGTTTATCAGGATATCGATTTTGCCAAACCTGGCAACTGCCTTTTTTACAGAATTTTTTATGCTTCTATTATCCAGCACATTCAATTGAACAGCAAGAACATCAGGAGAGCCAGATTCAATGCATTCCTTTGCAGTGGCCTCAGCCTCCTTCCTGTCCTTATAATAGGTGATCGCAATCCTGCAGCCCTCTTTTGCAAGGAGAAGGGCCGTTTCCCTTCCGATGCCGATGCTGGAGCCGGTGATGAGGATTGTTTTGTTCTTCAGAGAGTTCATGATAAATGATATTGGGATGATATAAATCGATTTCCTGCAGTCCGTTTAAAGAGAAATTTTTGCCGGCAATGGCTTTATAAAGTATTACTGGTAATACTATCCTATGCTGAAGACAAAAGTCACATCCAAATTCCAGACAACAATACCGGAAGGCATAAGGGAAAGGCTCGGCATTGCAGCAGGAGGGGAAGTGGGGTGGCATGTTGTGAAGGAATTTGTGATCATGGATAAGCATGAAAAAATAAAGAATCCGGTTGAATTTCTTACCTCTCAGATTAAGCTCGACCTCGATGCTGTCAAGCTTGTGAAGCTTGCTAGAAGTGATTTCGGATGATGTATCTGGATACGAACGTGATCGTATACGCAATAGAAAACCACCCTGTATACGGGAAAAAGTGCAGGGATGTGCTGAAGGATATAGAGGAAGGCAAACTGAAGGCCTGCTCATCATTTCTTGTCCTGATAGAGCTTATCAATGTTCTCGCCAGGATAAACAATCTTCTGGGGAAGGACAGGAAGCTGGATGTCAGGAAGAATGTTGAGGCCGTGACATCCCTCCCTATTGTGTGGCTGGAACTGAACCTTTTGGCCTTGGAGAGGGCTTCGGAGTATGACTATAAGGTGTCAGGAGTGGATTATGTTC
>CAYJTA010000008.1:4253-5371 GCA_964372825.1 uncultured archaeon
TCATATAGCCCTCATGGAGCTCAACATGGTGCCTGAAATAATATCAGCAGACAGGGAGCTGGACAAAGCAGGCATTATTGAAAGGCTGGATCCTCTTGATTACTGAATAAGGCCTCCACTTCCCCCTGTGCTTCATCGATAGCTCCCTCTTTTGCAAACAGGAAGACTGCCTCTCTGCCAATCCCGATGCTGGAGCCGGTGATCAGCACGATTTTGTTTTTGAGGGAAACCATATCATAGAAATACTTCCGTGAATAATAAGCGTCTTTAACCGCATGGCAACATTCTATTTCCTCTTATATTCTCTTGGAAGCTTCCTCTTTTGCGGCCCCTCATAAACAATATCACTTTCCTCGAACCTCCTGAACGGCTTCTCCTTTGTAACCTCTTCATGCGCATGGGCCGCCATGCTGACAACCCTCGGGATTATGAAAAAGGCCTTTCCCAGCCTCCAGTCGAAACCCATCTCTGAAATCAGGGCCGCTATCGCGCCGTCTATATTCAATGGAAGAGGCTTGCCAATATTTTTGAATTCTTTTTCTATTTCAAGGGCCAATTGGCAGTATTGTCCGAAGATTTTTGTTTCTTGCCCTATCCTGAAAAGAGTCTGTGCCCTTGGGTCTGATTCCTTGTATATTTTATGGCCATACCCGGGAACCCTCCTGCCCGCTTTTGAATATTCCTCAATTATCTGCTTTCCGCCTTTTCCTGAACTCTCTTGATACAATCTGGCTGCCTGCTCTATGGCCCCTCCATGGAACTCTCCAATGGACAGGATGCCGGCAGCTATGGCCGCATTCAGAGGCTGGCCTGTGGAAATGCTCACCCTTGAAGAATACGCAGAAGGCACAGAAACTCCATGCTCTATTGGCGCAACCAATATCGCATCCATCATTCTGGATTGTTCCTTTGTAGGCAGCTCGCCTTTCAGGACAAGGAATATGGCTTGGCTAAAAGTAAGGTTCTCCACAAGCTCCATCAGCTCGTATCCCCTGACAAGGCTTTCCTTGTCATCCGCCCGAGATATTGATGTCTTCCACTGCATATGTTTCATCTTCCTGCCCGAACTTTGTATTCTTGTTATTTAAGCCTGCCTCTTTCCTCTCGGCTCCTGCCTC
>CAYJTA010000008.1:5381-18777 GCA_964372825.1 uncultured archaeon
TCATAATACTTTCTTTCCCGGGCAAACGGATCCTGATGGTATTCTTCTGTCTGCTTGGGTTTTGCCGTCCCATGGCTGTACGCCTCAGGGTTTGGAACTGCCTCGCCGGTATCTGCTGCCGCACCTGTTTTCAGTATCTCCAGATGGATTTCGAATTTCTGCCTTCCTGCGGTAACCGTTGCCACATACCTCTGCCCTCTGGCCGCCTTTGGCCTGCCTTCTGCTCCGGATACCTCGAGGCTGGCCCAGTAAAGAGGTTCATCATCTTCCAGATGCGAGCCAAGACCGGGCACGCCACGTTCCCAGTCCATCTCCTCGGCACGCTGCTGCGCTTCCCTGCTGAACACATATTCCTCTTCCGGTTTCCTGTATTCTTCTTTCATACGCATCCCTCCTCATTTTTAACGCCTAATCGCCTGTCAGCTCTATCCTCCGGCGCATCATTTCTTCAGGCCTCTCCAGATGGATCCTGTACATCTGTATTAGGTATTGCTTTTCGCCCATGCCTTCAGGCTTGCGCTGGAGCCACTCCATTTGAATCAGACCGAGTTCTTCGGGCTTTATCCTGAGCGCCTCTGCGTATCTGGCTTTTAATTGCTTCAAGTGATTGTCCATTTCTGATGGTGAATTCCATTGCCTGTACAATGGATCAGAGCCCGAGAATTCAGGCCTCTCGTTCCATACGCCTAGTTCTCTGCTGCTGCCTGCTGTCATAGATTCCTGCCTGCAGTCAGCAGGATTCTCACCATCAAGGAAGTAGGCTGCATGCCTCCTGCCGCCTGCAGATCCGCCTTCCCATTGCATGTCCGAATTCCTTTGCATTACATATTCTTCCATATTCCAGTTCCCTCCTTTTCTTCAGTATGAAGATGCTGCACATGCATGGATTGTTTTGAGCATGTCTCTTTATGCTTCTTTTTAATCTTCAGATGCCCCGCTTTCATGCTTCTTTGGATGCAGACGCATACCGGCAGTTCAGTCATACCTCGTGTCAGCCCTGTGGTAGAGCTCCTCCTCCATGTCATAATTCTTTCGTAACTTATTGTTATAATCAGTCAGGTAATACTCGAGGTTTGAATCCCAGATCGGTTCCTGCCCTTTGGCCGCTAATCCTGAAACATCTGCCCGATGCTGTTTGGCTTCTTTTCCGTTCATCTCAAGCACCTCCTTCACAAAATCTCCTTCAGCCTGTCAGCAATCTCATGGTGCTGCTCCACGACAATGGCCCCTGCCTCCTTCAGCTTCCTCTTCTTTTCGGATGGGCTGCCCCTCGAGCCCTCTATGAACGCCCCTGCATGGCCGAAGTGCATCCCTTCAGGCATGTATTCTGCAAACTTTCCTGCTATAAAGGCGATAAGGGGCTTGCTGAAGTCCCCTGCCTTGATCATGTCTGCAACCTGGTCCTCATATGTTCCCCCAAGCTCCCCGAACATCACCACTGCCTTTGTCTGCCTGTCCCTTTCGAAAAGTCCGAGAAGACCAGTGTAGTTAGTCCCGATAATCACGTCGCCTCCAATCCCGATCACAGTGGACTGGCCGAAGCCTGCCTGCCTCACAACCCAGCTCGTCTCATTGGTCATGCCGCCTGACTTCGACATCACGCCAACAGGTCCTGCCTTGTATATGGCCTCTACAATCTCCTTTTCCCCTCCAATCACTCCCAATCTTGATTTTTCAGGGGACAGGATGCCGATTGAACTTGGTCCTATTACCCTTGCCTTCTCCTTTCTTGCATAAGCGAGCATTTCGGCCGCATCCCTTATAGGGACGTTTTCTGTTATGACATTCACCAGCTCAATGCCATTGGATATGGCTTCCATGACTGCATCTTTTGCGGCAAACGGGGGCACATAGACTATCGAGGTGTTTATTTTCGGGTGGCTGGCAATGGCCTCTTTGATTGAATTATAAACAGGTATGCCTTCAATTGCCTGGCCTCCTTTTCCAGGGGTGACGCCTGCCATAACCTTGGTCCCATACTCAAGCATGTGCCTGACAGCACGAACGCCTTCATTCCCTGTTATGCCTTGGACAAGGACATTTGTTTTGTTTCCGATCAGTATGCTCATATTTTACCTCGTTTTGATATTGCAAGTTCAACTCATGCAAATCCTTTCTTTTGCCGAACGGGCTTTTCTTTCCGAAAGAAAAGCCTGTACATGGGTCTTGTTGCCTGTCAATATGCTCATCCGTTAATCACCCTTTACTTGCAATGTTTTTTATCCGCTGCACCATGATTTCTGCAGACTTGGTCAGAGGCATCTCCTTCCCGTAGATCTCCATCCTCCAGCCGTTTTCCTTTGCTGCCTTTTTCAATAGCTCTAGACCTTCTTTTTCAAAAGGCCCGGAGCGCCTTACTACAATCGGATAATCTGGCTTGATCTCCTTCAAAGCATCTATTACCCCTTTCATGGTTTCATCTACACGGGTGAAATTAGCTACAGCCCCGACAATCCAGAGGCCTTTCAGTCCAGGCTTTGAAGCAGCCGCTTTCACAAGCTCATAGACTTTCTGGGAGGACGGGTTTCCGCTGTACTCGGCGTAATTGGCTGGCTTGGCTCCATGCAGAAGCAAGGCGTCCATGCAGGTGATGCTGCCTCCCCCGCCGGCAGCAAGGAAGCCGATATCGCCATCCAGTTCTATGTATTTGACAGTCCCTCTGTAATCAGAATCATTGGCCTTTTTGACTGAAATCTCTCTTTCAGTAGGCTTCCTTTCGGAAACAATCCTCTGGTAATTGATTTCAGGATGCCTGAAACCGGCAGTCTCGTCAAGGTCGATCCTTGTGTCAATGGCCATGAAGCTGTTTGTAGTCTCTGCAAGGGGGTTGATCTCCAGAAGCCTGCAGTCCTCGCTTAAAAAGCATCTGTAGGCCTTGAGCATTATGTCAGAAATCCTGTTTATGGATGATCCGTCCGCATTTGCTTCGATTACAATTTCCCTTGCCTGCCATGGCTGCAGCCCTGTCAGGGGGTCTATGGTTTTTTTTATTATTTTCTGTTTCCCTTCAGAGAATCTGTTTTCAATCCCGGATCCTCCTTCAGAAGAGAATATGATAACAGGCATCCTGCTGTCTGTGTCATAGGCGATGCTGAGATATAGTTCTTTCTTTATTTCCGCCTTCTCCTCTATCAGCACTTCATGCACTGTCTCATTCCCGATTTTGGTTCCCAAAAACCTTGATACATTTTTCTTCGCCTCCTCAGAGTCCTTGCAAAACGCAATCCCCCCTTTCTTGGCCCTGTCAGAAGAGTGTATCTGCGCTTTTACAATAACCTTTCTTCTGTCAAGGTCATCTGAAATTTCAGAAGGGCTTCTTACGACTTTCCCGTCAGGCACTGCTATGCCGTGCTTCTTCAGAAGGGCCTTTCCCTCATATTCATGCAGCATCATGCAAAATCACAGGCAAAATCGCAAATAGTTAGATAGGTTGCCGCAAGGTTTTATAAACGTAGTACCCACAGTACGGCAATGGACGAAAAAAAGTCCGGATTATCCGTCATGTCTGCAGTGAAATGCGGCATATCCCTTTCGGCCTGGGGTTTCTGCAAAAATATGCACATGCCGCATATTTTACTTTCTGGTCGGCACCCAATCATCAATCCATTGGATTGGTGAGCTGTCATTAGTGCCTCCTCCATCCCACCACTCCCCCGTCCTGTTGCCAACGTTAACATTTACCTTTTCACCTTTGCAGATCTCTTCCTGTAGAATGAATCCGTCATGTGAAGAAAACTTGATGTCTTCGGGTATGGTTATCATACGGCCAAAATCGAATACAAATCCTGCTTCGAACGGAAAATCCGGACCTATATGGCATCCTTCGCCTTTGCTATAATTCCAAACAAAACCATCAGATGATTCTGTAACACACTTCCTTAATTGCGGGCAATGAAGAGGGATAACACCCGTAACATAAACCGGATAGCCTCCTTCAAAACCTGTCACGTTGTGATCGACGAGGCATAACCATGCACTCCAACCTTTTGCATCGCTCAGAGAAGTGTACCAGAAATATGAGAGGAGAGATGACGGACAAAATTAAAGCTTCCGAAAACGACTACATGCTCCTTAATCATGTTCTGATAAAGCGGCTTCCCCCTGTTTTTCTGGAACTGTCTCAGTGTCTCGATTTTCATGTTCAGCTCGGCATCTGATGTGGCGAATATTTCCCTTACCCTTTCCCTTCCTTTGCTATCCAAACTGCCTGCAACCAGCAGGTCGATATCGCTTGTTTTGTCGGCAGCAAGCCTGGCATAGCTGCCGTATATGAGGGCAAAACCTGCCTTTTTGCCCAGCAAGTCGCACAGCTGACCGACATATGGCCCCAGATGCCTGTACCTTTCCAGAAATCTTAATCTCTTCTCCTCTTCGACAAGGGAGAATATGATCACGGAGAGCTCCGCCGAGAGGTCAGGAAACAGGGGTCTTATGTGGACTTTCTTACTTCCTCTCAAACCGGCCTCCTTCAGCACATGCATGCTGCTCAGCTTGTTCACATATTCAAGGACTGTGTTTGGGGAGGCTTTCACTTCTCTTATGAGCGCAGCCAGGTGTATGCCGGGATTCTCGTATATGGCCGTAGCTATCCTCATCTTTGCCCTTGTTCCGGGTATTATCTCTGCCACCTCTGTCATAGCCTCCCCTCCGCAAACCTTATGAATTCCCTTGCAAGGTTAAGGATCAGTTCCGCATCCTCCTTTGACAATTCCTCCCACTCGTCGACGGAATACTGCCCGATCTTCCTCAGCTGGAACGCTATGTCGAGGCTGAGTATTCCTGAGAAATGTTCATAAACTTCAACCAGCTTTTCAAACAGGCTCTCATCTATCAGCTTCCAGTAATTCAGCGCAACTATCAGGCATGAGTAGTCCTTGGAAAACACGCCTTTCTCTTTTGACAGAAGGGCATTTCCCGCATGGTGTATCGAATAATAGGCCTTGATGATGGTCCAGTCCCAGCACATGTCCCTGAATTCCGCTTCAGCCCTGTAAAAATCGTGCTTCGACTTCTTCAGGTGCTGTTTATGGTGACCTTTTGTGTCCTGCACGAATTTCCTTCTGCCCTCGCAATTGAGGAAAAAATTCTTCAGGGGTTCGCCGTCTTTCGGCGCCTTTGGCCTGAGGCCTTTGATTTTCATTATTACCACTTTTTATAATAGTTATTACTATTTTTGGTAATACTTACTTATAAAGCTTTTGAGGAAAAAAAGGAGGTATTGATAGTCACTAGCCAAAAGGCACCCAAGTGTCAGGTATCCCGTCGCTGTCTATGTCATCGCAGACGCCTTCGGCAGCCGGCCTGCACAGATTGACGCAGCACTCCTCTCCTGTCGAGCAGTCGCTGTTTGCCTTGCAGAAATTCTGGCCTGATGGCGAAGCAGGCTTTATCCTTCCAAGATTAAAAGTGGCTTCTTTGTCCTTTGTCTTGCCGCAGCCAAGCGTTTCAGATTCGTATTTCATATCAAGATTTATGTCCCTTATGCTGGCCAAATCTTCTAGGCTCATCTCAAAAAGTATTTCAGCAGTCTCTCCTGAACATATCCTGCCTTTTGGCGAATACAGTATTTCTCCTGCTATATCAAAGTCGATGTCTTCCATAAATGCACATCCATCACCGACATTTTTCAGCACAACCCTTGCCACAGTTTTCTGGGAAGCCTCCTCAGGCAGGTGGAAGCTCTGAATCCTTATGCTTGGCCCCTCCTGCGGAGCCGCCTCAAGGGAGAAAGCTGCCTTTGTGGCCAATTTGCCGGGCCTCAGACCGACATACCCATAGGCCTGCGGGAGATAAGGGCTTCCATATCCTCCGAATTTCTGGTAATATGGATTGGCATATTTTTCCACTCTCTTCAGGAAAAGCATGCAGTCTGCTTTGCAGGAAAATTCGACTTTGACATCTCCCTCTTGGCTTGCAGTAAATGCATTCCCTTCCCTTATCACCCCTTCCGAATTCAGGTTACATTTCTTCTCGCAGACCACTGCAACATCAAAGTGGCACCTCTCAGGCCCTTCCTTCGTGTCTCGGGCGGGCCACGAGCATATTGCGGCAGGGTATGCGGGGACATTGAAGGTGCCTGACTCTATCTGCCTTTTGGCCTCTTCAAGGCTCAGGACAAACTCTATTGGAGGGGAATCCTCAGGGCCTCCCTTGGGCTCCCATTCGCCTGCCAGCCCCGCATCCGCCAGCTCATATGTTTTCCCTGTGCAAAGGGTGTCTGATGAGTCCAGATTGTATCCGTTTGTACTTTTAGACTTTAGGTAAATTTTCGGGTTGCTATAGACCTGTATGGCCAGATGGTTCTCATCGAACTCGCTGCCCTGGCCCACCTTCGCATCCCTCAGGCTGGGGGAGACAAGGGCATGGGGATCGACAACAGGCTGCTCATGGTCCGCATTGTCGTCATCGTCTTCAGGCGTCTGGGCAGATGAAAAAACCATGAGCGTGGATAAAATGAGAATTGACAGAAAAGGTGTCTTTGTCTTCATTTTGAATCCCAATTAATGATTGGCTTCTCTTCTAAATAAATGATCAGCTGTTCCTCAAATATTCGACTATTCACTTAGGGAATCTGAAGAATTTACTGCAAATGACGTATCTTCTGGGGCATATATTAAAAACTCCGGCCACCCCCAATGTTGAAGTATTAGCTCGGGCTTTATGTATGGCAGAACTTGTGTGGCTCATAGGAGGCAAGGCCGGCTTCGGCATCAGGGAGGCTGGCCTGGCATTCGCAAAGACGTGCTCAAGGGCTGGCCTAAATGTCTTCGGCTATGTCGAATACCCTTCTCTGATAAGAGGCGGCCACAACACATATCAGGTGAGGGCCGGCAGCTCTGCTTATTGCCCTTCGAAAGGGATAGATATTCTTGTGGCCCTTGACAAGGAAAGCGTTGAAAGGCATGAGATAAGGCAGAATGGGTCTGTAATATATGATTCTGAAATCATGAATGAAAATCAGAGAACTGAAACGGAGAAAGCAAAAAACATAAGGCTTTATCCGGTCCCCCTGAGAAGGCTTGCCGGAGAAGGGAGCCCTGAGATAATAAGGAATGCCGTGGCTGTCGGGGCAAGCTGCGCGGCCGTTGGCCTTGATTTTTCCCTTTTGGAATCCGTCCTCAGGCAGGGGTTCAGGTCTAAAGGTGATGAGATTGCTTCCCTCAACACAAGGGCTGCAAAGGCCGGTTATGAGTATGTCAGAACAAATTTTCAGGACGGCTCCATGACAAAGCTCAAAACAAGGGGTCAGAAAACAAAGAAGCTTGTCCTTACAGGCAATGACGCCATGGGACTGGGAGCCATAAAGGCCGGCTGCAGGTTCTTTGCGGGCTACCCCATGACTCCCATATCTCCCCTGATACATTTCATGGCCCAGCAGGCAGGGAATTTCAATATCGTTTTCAGGAACGCAAGCGACGAGATAGAGGCCATTAATATGGCCATTGGGGCCTCTTTTGCCGGCGCAAGGGCCATGACAGCAACTTCAGGAGGCGGCTTTTCGCTCATGGTGGAAGCGTTTGGCATGGCAGGCATGACAGAAATTCCTGTTGTTGTTGTAGAAGGCACGAGGACTGGGCCTTCCACCGGCCTGCCCACATGGACAGAGCAGGGCGACCTGAGGTTTGCCATGCACGCTTCCCAGGGGGAGTTTCCCAGGATAGTTGCAGCGCCTGGAAATGTTGAGGAGTGCTATTACAAGACTGTGGAGGTGTTTGAGCTTGCGGAAAAATATCAGGTTCCGGCAATACTTCTTACCGACAGGTTTTTGGCTGAAAGCCATATGTCTGTTGAAATTTTTGAAGCTGATTCCAAGATCGGGAATTATTTTTTGGATGAGGCAAATCTCAAAAAAGAATACAGAAGGTTTCTGATAACAGAGACAGGGGTTTCTCCAAGATCGCTTCCGGGGCAGAGGAACGGCCTCTACATAGCGAACAGCTATGAGCATGACGAATATGGCTTTTATTGCGAGGGAGAGGGTATGGTCAGGAAAATGAAGGAGAAGAGGATGAGGAAGATGGAAGGGATATACAAGGAGATTCCGGACCCTGTTCTGCATGGGGAAAAGGATGCAGACATAACTCTAGTCGCATGGGGCTCCACAAAACTGCCTGTCATGCAGGCCATGGAGATGCTTTCAGGGAAAAAGGTCGGGGCGAATTTTCTCCATGTAGTATACATGGTTCCGTTCAAAACAGAAAAAATGGAGAAAGTGCTTAAGGATGCAAAGAAGATTCTTATTATCGAAAACAACCAGACAGCGCAGCTCGCAGGCCTGATAAGGGAGAAGACGGGGATCAATATTGAAAACAAATTGCTGAAGTATGACGGGAGGCAGTTTTATGCCGAGGAGATTGCTGACAAGGTGATGGAGTTGCTGGGAAAATGAAAATAATGTGTTATGTGAATATGAGTGCAGATGCAAGAGAAAATGAAATAAGTGGCATGATATGACGATGTATGAAGAAAATATAATTTTATAAAATGATGGAAAAGAATAGCAAAATAAAAATAAGCAAAAAGTGATGAAGCGTATGGCGGAAAAAATAGGAATACAGGACTTTGATCTTGGCACAGAGGTTAAGTGGTGCCCGGGCTGCGGGGATTTCGGGGTGTGGGTGGCAGTGAGGCAGGCCATGGTCGAACTGGGGATAGAGCCGCATGATCTTGTAGCCGTGTATGGGATAGGCTGCCACGGCCACATGTCCGACATGCTGAAGTGCTATGGCTTCGAGTCGCTCCATGGGAGATCCCTGCCCGTGGCCTTTGGGGCAAAAATAGCTAACAGGGGCCTGAATGTGATGGCCATTGTCGGTGACGGCGACTGCTATGGAGAAGGCATGAGCCACTTCATAAACGTTGCGAGAACAAACGTCGACATGGCCGTAATAGTGGCCAACAACATGGTTTACGGGCTCACCACAGGCCAGACCTCCCCGACATCCCCTCTGGGGTTCAAATCAAAGGTGACGCCTTCAGGCTCTGTTGATGTGCCTGTGAACCCGATCGCACTGGCCATATCAGCAGGGGCCACATTTGTCTCAAGGGCCTTTTCAGGCGATTTATTACACATGAAACAGATGATAGCTGAATCGATAAGGCACAAAGGCTTTGCACTTGTCGATATCCTGCAGCCCTGTGTCACCTTCAACAAGCTCAACACATTCGACTTCTACAGGAAAAGGGTCTACAAATTGCAGGATGAGAACTTTGATTCAGGAGACAAGATGAAGGCCTTGGAAAAGGCTTTTGAATGGGGGGACAGGATACCAATAGGGATATTCTACAAGGAAAATAGGGAAACATATGAGGATTCCGTACCGCAGACAAGGGACGAAAACCTGGCAGGTCAGCATGCGCCAAATGTTGACATCAGCAACCTGATGGAAGAGTTTGTGTGAAATTGATTCAAATAAATGAAGTCAAGTTTATAAATATGAAATTCATATAAATGAAATTATGCTCAATAAAATGAAACAAATACGGGGAATGTTCAGCAAAACAGGCATGAAAATAGTGGAATTCCTGGCGGAAGCGCCTTCCAGAAGCTTTTACGAGAGGGAAATATCCGCCCAGTGCGGAATAAGTGCCGGAGCCGTGAACAGCCACATGAGGCTTCTCAAATCGCTAGATATCGTGCACCACGAAAGGAGGGGCAAAACAACATTCTACAGTATCAACCTCGGCAATTTCATATCAAGGGAGTTGAAGACGCTCTTCAATGCGATCAGGCTGCAGGAGCTTGTAGAGCAGCTCAGGCCTCTTACGAAGAGAATTATTCTCTTCGGATCTGCTGCCGAAGGCATAGACACGGAGGAAAGCGACATTGACCTGTTTATTCTTTCTTCGGCGGACAGGGGAAAAATTCAGGGCATGATTGCAAAATTTGAGGCAGGGACAGGCAGGAAAATCAGCCCGATAATAGCTGATTCGAAAGATCTGGCCCTCATGAGGGAAAAGCCGATATACAGGAATATACAAAGAGGGAGAACGCTTTGGGATGAAAAGGAGCATGGAGCTTGAGAAATGCCTCGAAAGGAGGCAGCTCGTCAGGCAGGAGCCCGACGGCGGGATTATCAGTGCCGAGATAAAGTCGAATGAATACGATTTGGAAAGGTCCAGGAAATCGCTGGAGCAGGGCGATTTCAAGTGGTGCATAATACAGGCCTATTACTGCATCTTCCATTCGGCAAAGGCGATGGTCTACAGCAAGGGCTACAAGGAGAAGAGCCATCACTGCCTGCTTGTTGCTTTGAGGCACCTCTATTGCTATTCAGGGGAAGCTGATCCTGGCCTTGCCGAGGTGTTTGGGAATTCACTGAACATGAGGGAAGAAGCGGATTATGAAATGTCGTTATCAGAACAGGCAGGAGAGATTATCATCAAGGATGCCGAGAGATTCCTGAAAACGGCAAAAGCGATTCTTAATTCCGGCAAGTGACCCGATTATCCGCTTGCCGGCACCCAGGTGTCAAGCACCCCGTCGCTGTCTATGTCGTCACAGACGCCTTCAGCTTCCTGCAGGGCTGCTGCTTAGTATTTGTCAATCAAAGTCTATTTAAGTC
This sequence comes from uncultured archaeon, assembly GCA_964372825.1. Taxonomy (GTDB): domain Archaea; phylum Aenigmatarchaeota; class Aenigmatarchaeia; order QMZP01; family QMZP01; genus JACPNN01. The sequence goes on from CAYJTA010000008.1 coordinate 15,947, forward strand.
CCTGCATTAATTATTTCATAAGGTGGACCACTATGCCCAGAGTTGCAATAAGCGAATATATTGTAGCAGACCCTGAAATCTGCCATGGGAAACCCACATTTAGAGGAACGAGGATTCTGGTTTCCGATATCCTTGAACTGGTGGCTGCGGGAGAACCTGTTGTCAAGATTCTTGAGGAATACGAGGGCCTGAACAAGGAAATGGTCAGGAGCGCCTTGGAGTATGCCGCCAGGCTTGTGAAAGGGGAAAGGGATGTCAGATTCTCCAAGGTTTCTGCTTGATGGGAATGTCCCGAAATCTGTCAAGAGGCTGCTGGAATCAAGAGGTTTTCAAGCGGAATACGCAGGCAAGGGTGTCAAGAACAGCCAACTGATAACCATTTCAAAGGAGAGGACATCCATACTGGTCTCCAGAGATGCCGATTTTCTTAACATCTCACTCTATCCGCCAAAGGAATATCATGGCATTGTAGTGTTCCAGATCCATCCACCAAAGGCAGAGAAACTTGTGAGGGCCTTGTCCCTGCTACTCGAAGAAATCAAGGATTTCAGCGGCAAACTCTTTGTGCTGGAAGAGGATGGTTTTGGGGAAGCAGGATGAGTATGGATTACCTAAAGGGCACCCATGTATCCAGAATCCCGTCGCTGTCTATGTCGTCGCAGACGCCTTCGGCGGCTGGCCTGCACAGATTGACGCAGCACTCCTCTCCTGTCGAGCAGTCTGGATTGGATTCGCAGAAGTTTCCATCTTCTTCCTTTTCAGCTTCAATATCAAGAGAAATAGCCACAACACTGTGCTTGGGTTTTCCGCAGGGCTGTTCAGTATAAGCCAGCCTCATGTTCCTGTCATTCCTGTCGACAATGGCTACGCATTCGGCTGATTCGCTTGGCTCAAGCTCCTTTTTATCACAAATAAGTTTCCTCTCTTTTCCGCTGGACTTTATGCCATCGATAGAGGCTTTTCCGTCCCCTGCATTTTTTATGACAAATCTTGCCAGCCTTTCGGCTCCTTCTGGAGGGCTGGCAAAGGACTGGATTTCTAATTTTGCTTCTGTTGGTTCAACAATTTTCAATTTCTTCTTGAATTTGATGGTGCCGACTTTGAAGAGATCGTCGACAGAGTTGTATCCTGATTCATAAATATGCCAGAAAGTGGTGTTAAAAAAGTGGATAGAAGGCATCTGAAGTTTTATAAGTTCTCCCGGGCAGCCTACTCCGCCATAACTTGGACTGCTGCCCATTGTTCCGTATAAATATGAGAAACACAGTACGTCGGCCTCTATGTCCACTTCTTTGCCCAAAAGTGATCTACTTCTATCTTTCGTACTACACACCAAACCAAAATAATAATAACCACCGTACCCTAGATCATAACCATAATCGAGAGTTGCATTAAGGGGCGCATAAACATTGAGGGGCGCATAAACATTGACACCGAAATCATCAGTGAAGACTGATTCATTACGCAGAGGAATACATTGCAGTTCGGTCCTGCCAGTATTGTGCTGATAAAGCCTTTTTGCGAGCTGTTCAACATCGCTAACCCATTGTATAGGCGGGCTGTCACTCCAGCCACCTCTTCTCCACCATTCTCCCGTTCTGTTTCCTGTGCTGACGACAGGCGTCTCTTGAGGGCATATTTCGTCATCAAGAACGAATCCATCAGATTCAGAAACTATTTTTATATCCTCTGGTATTGTTAAGGATACTATTGTATCAGTTTCTGATGCAAAAAGTCTGCCTTGGTTATTGCAATAGAATTGACCTATAGTCCCTAACTCCAGAACCTGAACAAGTCAATTCTGAACCCGCCTGTTATATGCTCCATGACAGCCTGGCTCAGGCTCTGCCTGTCAGGAAACAGCTTCCATGTGATGTTCTGCCTTGCCGAACGCCAGCCCTGCTCCATAGGGTTCAGTTCCGGCAGCCGCTTGGGAAGGGGGCATAATATGAGGCTGCCGTCAAGCTCCTTCACAAGCCTCTTCACTTTCTCCGACCTGAAATGGTGTGCGGCATGGTCAGCAACCAGCGCCACCTTCTCATGCAACTCAAGAAGGTGAAGGACAAACTCGATGAAGCTGTCGCCGTTTATCCACTCTGCTTCGAGGCAGTGACTTTCACTCTCTGATACGGCGCCAAAGAAGCAGACGTTCTTGTGACTCCCATTCACTAACTGCAAAGGCTTCGAGCCTCTTGCTGTCCATAATTTACGTTTGCTGGGGTTGAAGGACACCATGGCTTCATCCTCTGCAAAGACCTTGTACCCTTTAGACTTCCATAAAGGCAACTTTTTTTATATGTCCCTTGAAGGCATAGCCGGAGCGCGGGTTTGCCTTGTAGTTTCTGGGTCTTGGCGTTATCAGCGACTGCCCCAGCCTCCTCAGCAGCCTGGGTACAGAGTTGGGATGGTACAGCTTGCCGAAGTTGTCATATATGTATGACATCACCTCCTTTGATGTCATAGGCTGCTGCTTTAGCTTATCCCTTAATTGCTGTTCCTGCTCTGCTGTCATATACCTGTTGCTCCCTCCGCTACCTTCCTTTCTACCAATCCCTGCGATCCCATTCTCCGAGAATCTGTGAACCCAGAGATGTGCCTTGGCTGCCGAAATTCTAAGGATATCCCCTATGTCCCTGTAATCCTTGCCCTGCTTTCTGTGAATCACCATAAGCAGGCGCATTTTTACATTGGCGTCCTTTTCCTTCCTGTAGAGCGTTTCAAGCTCCTTCAATGGCGTAGAAGCCAGATAGTCCATAGCACCACCTCCAGTGGTGCTTAATTATTATTGGCGAGGTGGTTGATAAGTTTGGGATTTGCGGTTAGCTACTATA
>CAYJTA010000009.1:0-7816 GCA_964372825.1 uncultured archaeon
TCGGACAAGATGATACAGAGCGTGGAGGAGAGGGTCACCTGCCTGAAAAAACATAAGGAATTGACAATACAGGATGTATACAGTGTGATGATTAAAGGATTCACGGAAAACAAAAAATGGGACTTTGGAGAGTACAGCAAGGAAGAAATAGAAAGGGCAGAAGAACTGATAAAAGAAAAGTACGGTAACAGGAACTGGAATTTCATGAGGTGACTGCTTTTATTTTTGTCAGGAGATGCATATGAAATCCTGGAAGCTTTTTAATGACAAAGAGGCATACATAGCTTCATGGTCGTCGAATTTGCATTTGAGCTGGCACAGAACATCATGCAGCAGACGGGATATTTTGGGGTATTCTTCCTTATGGCCCTTGAGAGCACGGCTTTTCCCATGCCCAGCGAGGCAGTCATGCCGCTTGCCGGGTATCTTGTGCTGAAAGGCGTTTTTGATTTCTGGGCTGCTGCTGCTGCATCTGCTTTGGGCAGTATCATTGGAAGCCTTGTAAGCTACTTTCTTGGGATGAAACTGGGAAGGGTTTTCTTTGAAAGTTACGGGAAATACTTCTTCGTGAGGAAGCATGAGCTGGACTGGACGGACAAATGGTTCAGGAAGCATGGAGGCTTGACTGTTTTTGTGGGCCGATTCATACCTGTTGTCAGGCATCTGATTTCGATACCGGCAGGGATTGCCCGAATGGATATGAAAAGATTTATCATGTACACTTTCATTGGCGCCTTTATGTGGAACACAATCCTCCTGTATGCCGGGGTGTGGTTCGGGGAGAGGTGGAAGATGATATACGAGTACAGCAAATTCATTGATATTCTGATTTTAGTTGTGATAATTGTTCTGATGATGTGGTTTGTGAGAGAGCGCAGGAAAACAAAGGAGAGGCTGAAGATAGAGATTTCCTGAGGATGTTTTCGAGCTGTGGATTATTTCTGCCTGTTCACTATCCAAACCCCTGCAAAGACCAGAAGGAAGCTGAGGAGATGCCAGACGCTGATTATTTCTGACAGGACGACTGCAGAGGATATGACTCCGAAAACGGGCACCAGATTCAGGAATATGGCAGTTCTGCTGGCGCCTATCCTTGAGACGGCCTCAACATAGAGCCAGTATGCGATTACAGTGGAAAATACTGCAAGGTATCCTATCTCCAGCCATGCGCTCAAGCTCCATGTATAGTTCCAGGGCTGCTCCAGCAGGGCAAAGGGGATCATGACCAGCCAGCCGAGGAAGGAGACCCATGTTATTATCAGGAGGGATGAGGGCTTATTTTCCTTGTTTTTCAGCTGGAAATCCCTGAGGAGGGTTGTGTAGATTGCATATACAAGGGCTCCTCCAAAAACAAAAATGTCGCCAAGAATCCTGTTTTCTACATTGATGTTTGGGGAGAGATAGGAAATGATTGCAATCCCTGAAAAGCCCAGGAGAAGGCCAAGGATCTTTTCCCTTGTCAGGGGCTCCTTGATGAATGCAGCGGCCAGGATTGTCATAAGGACAGGTCCGATTCCGATCACAAGGGAGGCGTCGCTGGCTGCGGTATATTTCACGCCGAAGAGGAAGAATGCCTGGTAAAAGGCCACTGAGGAAAGGCCCATGAGGAAAAAGGGCCTGAGCCATTCTTTCGGGATTGACACTGATTTTTCCCTTGACCTGAGGATCATGAAAAACAAAAGGACGACTATTGTGTACCTGATTACTGCTGTGGATATCGGCGGCAGCTGGACTGCAAGAAGCCTCCCCACTGCCCATGCGAGGCCCCAGAGGAGGCAGGTGATTATGAGAAGGATGTAGGGGAAAAGCCTGCCGTCTTTTTCAATGGCCATGAGAATAAATGGGGCGGGACGGCAGATATACTTTCAGGCCGCCGATTTCAAACCGCTCTCCTGTCATATCATGCTTTAAAGCCGCATATCATTCTTTGCTTTCTTTTTTGAAAATCATTCAATAAGCATTTGACAAAAAATCAACAACTAGGGTTCCTTTTTTAGCCTTTAAGCAGCAAGAGGGTAGAAAAGTGTTTACAGGAAGATCACAGGATATCTATCGATTCCCTTATGGTTTTCCTCACCACAGGCTGGAGATCCTCGGCTTTCTGGTTCAGTTCTGGAACTATTATTCCCCTTTTCCGTCCGCCCATATTAACTGTTCCCTTTCCCATATATTAATCACATTTTTCTATACGTCTGTGGCCAGCATCCTTTTCCCTTCCATCAGTTCTCCCACTGTCACGCCGCTGGGCTTATAAACTGTATCGCTTGGTATCGATTGTAACCTAAGTTTGTCAGCCTCGCGGCCGGTCAGAAATCCTCCGGAGATAGTTTCCTTGTCTTCCACCAGCGGCCTTTCGCTGCTGCCTTTTCCTTTGTTCCTGGCCTTTAAGACATCCTTCAAGTCAAGGAGCATGGCTTTGTAAAGTTTCAGTTCCTCCACCGTTTTCCATGAAGAGGATTCAGGCCCGGGATCGTATGAACCTTGGCATATCCTCCCTTTCTTTATGAAATAACCCTCCCCATCAAATGTCAGCCTGTCGGGAATCCCCTTATACTGTGCAAGCTCATTTCTATTCCTGTCGGACACGAGATAAGATTGCCTGTCGCCTTCCACAACATGAACATACAGAATTGCAAAGTTAGTGGCACGCTCGATAGTTATAGTGTGAAATGGTACTGTTGATTTGTCCGCGTAATAGAAAAAGACGCTGTCTCCCTCTATATTATAAACAACTTCCCTTCCCTTATATGCCGCTCCTTCAAGCCTTCTCATTCTCCACCTCAATACCTATTTCTATGTTTGCCAGCGCCCTTCTCTCTGCATCGCCAAGGTGCCAAGGGACACAACATCATTGGATCACTATTTTTCGGCTAAGCTTCGGGTGCGCAAGCACAAAGGCTGCTGCTTCCTTCAGTTTTTCCATTTCATAGCGCCTCCTTTCAAGGCGCTCCAGCTCTTCACCGTCCATAATTCAAGCGATAGAGATGCCATCTTCAGCCTCGTACCCTTTCACGGCCGTGCAGTCATTGCACAGCCATTCTCCGTCGTGTTCGAGAAGGATTTCGGCATATTCCCCGCATGAGTCGCACATGCCCTCAGACTGCGGATTGCATGCCATCTTTGTTATGGGAAGGAAGCGCCTGTTGACGAAGAAGCTCTTGAACCCTTCATTGTGGAAGTGGAAGACAAAGTTCCTCTCAAGCGAATGCGCAGCAGCAGGCTGCTCTGCCTTCAGCCAGCTTACGGCCTCGTTGATGCAGCAGAAGGTGCACACATCCGTGGGCCGCAAGGCCTTGCACCTCAGGCAGAAGTCAAAGCTTGTGTCGATGTCTGAGTGGAAGTGGAAAAGGAAATTTCTGTAGAAATCTGAGAAGGCCTGGCCGGCCTGTTTAGATATGCTTCTCTTTAAATCCGTAGCCAGGCAGTCCGAGCAGATGAAGCTCCATACTGGTTCTTTGCATATTTTGCAGATTGGTATTGGCATATTCTGCACCTTTCCCTTCCACTTCAATCGCCCAGGAATGGCAATCTACTGTCAACTAAGCCCACCAATGATGCTATGGAAGGATGATTTATAAGGAGTTTCTAAAAGGATAGTATTTCTATTGAAAATTGTTGTTACCTTTCCAAAGAGGATTTTTAGCAAAAAATATTCTTTATATTAAAAAAATATTCATAAAGTATTTAAACCCCGCAGCCAATTGATAACTGATCATGCCACTTGTAGCTGTCTCAGGAGGAAGGAATGGCAAGAACTATAGAGGAGAGCAATGGGAAGGCAGTGGCCTATGATTCGGTATTCGTAGAACCTTCAAAGCTGAACGTCTTTAATTCTGATCTGTCCTTCAAGGTGATAAGGGAGATTGCGAAGCAGCCTGTATGCGCCATGGACATAGCCAGGAACATCAGGCAGCACGAGCAGAAGATATACTACCACCTGAGGAAGTTCGAGAGGGCAGGCATCATAAGGATCGTGAGGACAGAGAAGAGGCACAGCATGACGGCCAAGCTGTACGGCCTTGTGGCGCCTGTCGTGGCGGCTAAGCTGCATGAGGATGGCATGGAGATAAAGTCAGATTTCGCAGCCCATTATAATCCTGAGGTGCGAAGATTTTTGCATCCCTTCATTGACAACGGCAGGTTGGATGCGAAAATCATCATAGGGGATTCGTATTCGCATGGGAAATATGATGCCCATTCAACCGAAGGCCCTCATATATTTGATTTTGCGGTGATGGTCGGTGGATTTTTGTCAGAGCTGAGTTTCCCGCATTACAAGCTCGACACAGAAATCAGCAAGAACGAATTGAAAGAGAACCTTATCTTGTTCGGGAATAACAAGACAAACGCTGTCATTGAGGAGATAAACCATCACCTTCCTGCATATTTCGATCCGGCTAGGGACTGCATAATATCAAAGGCCACGAAAAAGGCTTATGAGAATCCGAGAACCGGCTTCGTCATAAAATGCGACAATCCGCTCAACAAAGAGAAGAAAATTCTCATATTCGGCGGCGTGAGGACAAGAGGAATACAGTCTGCGATAATCGCTGTTACCAAGCATTCTGACAAACTGCTTAAAAATGCCGACCATGATGGCAATATTTGCAGAATAGTTGAAGGATTTGATGAGGATAGCGACAAGATTATAGACACTGTGAGGTTTCTGGAGTAGGTATGATAATCCAAAAGGATGGGATAATGAAAAGAGCCGAGAAACTGGTAGAAAAGCATGGGGATGATATATCCTATGGGTGCCATAGCAGCTTGACCTATCCTAGAGACCAATCTCTCCATTCATATATGATTTCGCTTTATTTAGATGATATAGGTGGTATGCAAGTCTATCTGCCCTGCGATTGGAGCGGAAAAGGTGAGTTAAAAAATTTTCTAACGGCTGTCAACAGAATCGGGAAGATAGAGGGAAAGGAGTATCATGTAACTGATCCGATCACGCCGCACAGTGTCTCGACAATGGATTTGAGGAAGCGGCTAATGGAGATAGCTACAGATTCTAACATGCCACATCCCGAAAATTATTCAATTCGAGAACTCCAAACTATTCTAGCACAAAAGAAATGTATCCAGCCGAATTCTGAGCTTACAATGAACCCGGGCTTCGATCAGGTTGAAGATGGTCACCGTGCCCTAGGAACAAATGTAAAAGACTTCGTATATTTCCTTAAAAGAAAGGTTGGAGATAATGTTGACAATATAATCATTTTTGAAGACTGGGGAAACTCTTATGCAGCACCTTTTTCTACTTTGGAACTATTAGATGTTGGCATCCTAACTGAAGGTCTCAGGGTTGGAAAAGTTTATATATTTCCATTAAGAGAGAGAAGGGGCCATGTCGGTAACCCAGCCTTGGTCAGGGAAAGTGACAGCAAACTGATTCAATACACCTCAGCAGAAGGGTGCCTCAAGTTTTTGTATCCCAATTTATATAAAAAGCTCGCAAATGGTGCTGTTTTGGAGAAACTGGCAGTTGATGTCCCGGATTTTGCCATCCCTGAAAGACAGAAGAGGATATTTAAAAGCGATCACGCTTTAGGCGACTTAGTTGCGATACACGGCCACAACAGAGGTGCAGAAGAAAGGCTTTACAGATTTTTATCTGATACAAGATATAGGGATAGGCTGCTGGGCAGAACATTTAAAAAGCTTAGCCGTGTTATAAGGGGAGTGGAAGGGAAAATTAGTGAGACTATGATTGCCGAAATTGCTAGAAATTATATTAAAAGTTTCAGAACATGGCGTGATATAAGAAGACTGAGGCAGGAGATAAATTATAGTTTGCGGGAAGAGGAGGAACGCCTTTTGCCATTTATATCACAGTATGTAGAGCGTGGTGATAGAAAAAGTGATGGAGGATAGCGTTATGGGAGAGAGGAATCTGGCTTATGAGTTGTTTCTTGACACTGATGCGGGCATAGGGCAGAGGATAGTTGACGGTTTGGGTAGCAAAGACATTCATGTCTTTTATGTGCCAGCCGCTGCAGGATATTGCGGCAGTTTCCAGTTCGTATTAACACGCTACCTCCATGATAAGGAGAAAGGAAATTCTAATCCACGACATAAAGTTGATATAGGCAGAATAGAAATACAGAGAGATAATGTTGTCGGTCTTACAGAAAAAATGGTTACAGACAGAGACTGCTTTGTACTTTATTCCCAGCTCATGGATAAAGATGCTGCTGTTGTAGAGGCCAGGTTTAGTGAGCTAGCAAAAAAAGGTGTAGAATATGGGAAAGTAATGCAGATAGGCGTAGAGGACAAAAGATGTAAGGAGTATAACACCCCTACGGAAGCAGAATTGTTTGATGATAGTATTCACATAGCAGACAGACAAATGGATGCGAATGTAAGGAGATAAGAAGTTGTCGACTTTATACGTTTGAAAGATAATGCTTTGTACAAAGATATTTCGCTGAAAATGACAGCTTCCAATAAATATCCACTCCCTATCTATTTCATATGCACCCCCTTTTTCCCGGCGTCTGGAAGCACGAAGGCAGGATACTGACAAGGAACCTTATTCCTTCTGTGAAAAGCCTTTCGGAAGAGCTGCTGAATGTGAATGGGGAAGAGTACAGGGCGTGGGACCCCTACCATTCGAAGCCTGCTGCGGCCATAATGAAGGGCCTGGAGGATTTTCCCATAAAAGAGGGGGGCAAAATACTGTATCTGGGAGCGGCAAACGGGAATACGGCGAGCTATTTTTCGGACATAATCGGGATGAAGGGGATAATTTATGGGGTGGAAATATCAGACAGGGCGATGATAGACCTTATCCAGCTGTGCAGAAAAAGGAGGAACATAGCCCCGATACTGGCCAATGCCAAGCTGCCGAAGGAATATATATGGATAGAGAGGGTGGATGTCGTTTATGAGGACGTGGCCGCAAGGGATCAGGTGGAAATACTGATAAGGAACTGCCAGACCTTTCTAAAGAAGAATGGGTATGCTGTGATTGCCATTAAGGCGAGGAGCATAGACGTGGTGAAGAACCCGAAGGAGATATTCAGGCAGGAGATGGCCAAGCTGAAGGAGAATTTCGAGGTGGTAGAGGAAATAGACATAGAGCCTTTTGAGAAGGACCATGAGCTTGTTGTAATGAGGATGAAATAATTTCTTGTTCAACTCTGCCCCATTAAAGAGAGCACATCGCTTTCTGTTATCCTTCTCCTTCTTGCGCCATAATCGGTTGTGGCCAGGGCTCCCATTCCATTGGCGTAGGCGCAGGTTTTGGACAGATCCCAACCGTTCAGATGACCGTAAATGAAGCCGGCAGCGAAAGCGTCTCCTGCGCCTATGGGATCAACTGAGGCAACCCTGTATGCTGGGTACCTGTTGTGGTGATTCTTTGAATAGACTTCACATCCTTTTTTTCCCTTGGTGATGACTATCATTGTTTCCCCTTTTCTTATCAATTCGTCCATATATGTCCTTGCCGCCTTGGCCTCGGATTCGTTGGAAAAAAGGACGGCTATCTCTCTCTTCGAGAGTATGTCCAAGTCAATGCGCTTTCTGTCGATCCCCTGGAGGGTTGTGAACAAGAGCAACTCTGCTGAATTGGAATCTTTCGAAAGGGAGCGATAGAGGGAATGGCGGAGAAAAATATAGAGGCTTTTGGAATTCCTTAAATATTCAACATCCAATTCCTCGTACTCAGTCATGATAGCGTCTCCTCCTGTTGCCATTATATGATAAGACTTGGGTGAGGTAGCTAGATGCAATATTCTTGTCTGGTTATTGATTCTTCTCACCCTTTCCTTATCGACGCCCTCATTGTATAAATCAAACAGGATTTCAT
>CAYJTA010000009.1:7826-13689 GCA_964372825.1 uncultured archaeon
CATCACCGTGCTGGTCATTGCCAACAGCTCCTATGAGGCCTGTCTTCAGCCCGTGCCTCGACAAATGCACGGCCACATTTGCGCTGCCGCCGCCGAAAGACTCTATTGTCCCTTCATCTGGGGTCGCAATGATGTCTATTACGGGGTCGCCGACTGCCACGAGATCCAGGGTTTTCTCCGCCATCTGGAGAATGAGAAGCAAGTTTTTTAAAGGCCGCAGGCGAAGGATCCGGACAAGGCCTCATCTGTACTTCTTGGATTTGCCCTGATAATGGCTGTCATGGCCTGCGTAGTCTGAATGGAAGCTGTACATATCCTTGCCTCCTGCTTCAGCTGCCTTTGCAGGCGACAGGGGCTTGTAAGGGTTGCTTTCCTCCTGCTGAATTGGCCCGAAGCGCTTCTCGAAGTCGACATTGGGGACATTCTCGACGTCTATGGTTGAAAGCGTGCCCATGCTTGTTTTGAAACTCCACAGGAGCATGCCCTTGATATCGAGGCAATACAGATTGCAGTCGAAGCCGCTGAGAAGTAGCCTGTTGCCGAGGAAGGATGGAGGGGCGCATAAACCGCCTTTGGCCTGGAATCTCCAGAGAAGCCTGCCGCTTTCATCCAGTGCATAGAGGTTGCCGTCGAAGGAAGGGAGAAAGATAAGGCCGTTGCGGAAAGATGGCGCAACAGTGATGTCGTTTGTTGGGAATTTCCAGAGCAGGCGGCCTTCTGTGTTCAAGGCGTAGAGGTTGCCGTCGAAGGAGCCTGTATAAATTGTGTTGTTGTTTATGCTAGGATTGCATGGGCCTATAGGCTCAGAAGCGGCGAATTTCCAGAGGAGCTCCCCTGAAAGGCTCACAGAATACAGGTTCTTGTCCTTGGAGCCGAAATACAGGGAATCCCCCAGAACCCGGGCCCTGCTCACGACGCCGTTTGTCGCAAACTTCCAGAGGAGGTTTCCATCAAGGGAGAGAGCGTGCATATTGCTGTCTGCCGAGGGGACAAAGACCATGTCCTTATGGGCATAGGGATCGGAGTATATGGGGCCGTTGGTTGAATATTTCCACAGAACCTTGCCGTCCTTGCCCAGAACATAGAGCTGGCCGTCGTGGCAGCCGAAATATATCCCGGTATCGGTGACGAGCAGGCTTGTTATCACTATGTCGTTTGTCGGGAACTTCCACAGGAGATGGCCCTGATGGCTTATGCAGTAGATGTTGCCGTCGTAGCTGCCGAAATATATGGCCTCCCTGTCGGCTGCAGGCGTTCCTATTATCGGCCCGCCGGTCCTGAACCTGAATAACTCATTCCCTTCACTATCTATAGCGTACATGCTGCCATCGCAGCAGCCGAAGTATATTGCAGAGCCGCTGACCCTTGGGGGGCATGCTATGCTGCCGCCGACGGTAAGGTGGAAGAAAGGGTCCTTTATGGCCCTCGTGTTTGCAGATACCTCGACCATCCCGAAGGCGTCAGGAAGGGGCTCCATAGGCCTGCCGCTGCCCTGCTGGACATAGTCCCTCATAATACCTTTATCTATCGAAAAGGTGATTTTAATCTGTTGTGACTGAACACTGCTCTTGAAAGAGGCTAATGGCCTATTTCTCCATCGCAGCGACCCCTTCCCTCATCCTTTCCTTGAACTTCTCTATATTTTTCACCATCGCTCCAGCGGCCCTTTCATGGCCGCCGCCCATGCCGATTCCTTCTGCGGCCTTCTTTATTATCTCGCCTATATCGAAGGTTGCGTGCTGCCATCTGGCAGAGATCTTCCAGCCGCCTGCGGATTTCTTGTAGATTGTGATTATATTTTCAGGGTATGTTTTTGCGAGGATGCTGGATATGAGACTTACAATATTGAGAGGTGACTGGACCTCGTAAAAGATTATCCTGTTTTCTGTTTTCTTGTTCTTCTCGAAATCCTTCAGCACAGCGTCCAGCTCATTCTTTACGGATTCGTACATGTCAGAAAGCCTCAAATCCGAGATAAAGGAATAGAAATCTGGCGCTTTCACAAGTGTCTCAAGGGCATATTTGGCCCCTGTGAGGCCTTTGGCGGTTATGGCCGCAGAGATGAGCTTGGCTGCATGGCCTGTCTTGGAGTCTATAATGTTCTCGTCCAAGGCTGTATCCACCAAATCCTTGAAGCGCTGCCTGTAATCTTCAAGGAACTGGTTGCAGTCATGTATGGCGTAATCAGAAATAACACCGATAGCCGCAACCCACATGTGCTTCTGGACCATGTAACCCAAATCGAGCAGGAGATTGTAAACAAGGTAGCTCGTGGGATGGTAGATGCTTTTGTTCTCGAATCTTGGGTTGAGGTGGATGATGCTCTCTGAATTCATGTTCCTGTCAGGGGTGTGGTGGTCTATAATTACAAATTTTGAGCCCTTCAGGAGCTTGGACGCCTGTTCAACCTTCCTCCATTCCTGATCCACAGGCAGGTCAAGAAAAACCACAACGTCGGGCCTCTTTCCGTAGATCCACTTGACAAAGTCGTCGTCCATCATGGGGCCTTCCCTGGCAAAGGTCTCGAAATGGGGAAAGGCCTTCAGGAAGAGGGCGGCAGAGCTTATGCCGTCGCCGTCCTGGTGGTAGAAAAGGAGGGGCCTTTTGCTGTTTTCAAAAAGATCCCTGAGGTTGGTGGCCATGTTATAAGTGGGGAGTGTGGGGTTTATATATTCATTTTGCATATGCATCTGTCTTGCTCTTGCGAAAAATTCCTTTTGTAGAATTGCATTGCTATTTGTCGTCATTCAGGCCATTTATGCTCAGTGTACTCGGCTGTAAAATAGCCTATGGCGAACTGAGTTACGCCTACTATTAGGGGGGTGGCAAGGCCTCCTGTGGCTGTTCCGACAGCAGCATCGGCAAAAATCGCAGCTGATTGGGCCGCAATTGCTACTGCCTGCATATTTGCATCGTTACTGCCATAGCAGAAATTCTTCTTGCCTTTGGCGTCTTTCTTGTCCACGGATATTACTGTCGCATCGACTGTGCAGGCATTTGTGCCCGGGAAGCGTATCCACTTTTCCGGATAGGTCTGCTGTATCCAGTCTATCTTCGCGTCATTATCCCTGTCAGATAGCTTGAATATGTAATCCCCAGAAACTATGATTGTATCCATTATCCCGTCCTTCTCCTCCAGCGGATAATCATCGCTGAACTCTATCCGCCCAGGCATGGGGTTGAATTTTGTGGCTTTTGTAAGCGTGAAAGCTAGCTTGTAGGCGATGTTCTCAGGGCCACCGTCTGTTATCTTGTCCCTGCCTGCGCTGCTGAGGAATATCACTGTCTTCCTGTCAATTGTGTCGCTGAATTTTCTGGACTTCACGAAGCAGTGGGATCCGACATTGTTAAGGTTCAAATAGCTTTCTTCCCCATAGGGAGGCTTGTAGAATTTGTCTATCGGCCTTGAGCTCGGTCCCTTGCCTGAGCCGGAATAGCTATCCTTGTCGCCGCAGATGAAATAATTTGCATCCTCATCAACGATTTCTCCTGCCCTCTTCTTCTCATCGGCAGGGTCGATCCTGTCTATCTTGTCATCACCGAGATAGACATCCGCAGTATAGCATGAGAAGTGGTAGCTCTCCCCAAGACCGATTATAAGAGGATTGCCGCCTGAATCGCCAGTTCTCTCATAGGGCGCGCAGCCTGGAAGTTTTTCTATGTTTCTTACTGATAGAGGCAGAAGAACGCCATCCTCCTTCTTGGCTCCAAACTCCTCGAAATTGGGGAAGCTTATCCGCTGGAGGCTGCCACCTGAATAGGAAAAGAGCCTTTTCCTGTCTTCATTCCTGTCCTTCAGGAAGGCCTTGATGTGCTCCTCGAATCTCTTGTCGGCCCTCAGCTCAGCGCAGGACAGCTGGTCCTTGATGGGGCCGAGATCAGGCAGGTCGCATCTTGTGACCCCCTCGATTGCGTCATAAGTGTAGCTGAAGCATTTTATCTGCTTGGACTCGACTGTCAGGTCGGCGAGACACGGGGATGCCAGATAGAAGGGTGTCGGAAGAGTGCCTATCACAGGGCCCCCTAGGTGGATGGCGCTGGCATATCCCTTGTCGAGTATCACCGGCTTCCCAAGTTCCACGCCTCCGTCATCATATGAGGCATCTACCACATCAATCGGCTGGGTGAGATTGCCAGGCGTGCACCTGAGGGCCTTCATGAGGAGCATGCTCTCGGGGACTGGCGTGCTTTTAAGCGTTTCGCACTCGAACTGCGACGCTATGAATGCTGCCAGGGAAACATATCCTGCCATTTTCATTGTCCTCTTGCCTGTCTCCCAGCCGACATCCTTGAAGACCTCTTTGGCAACCATATCCTGGCCTTCCTTGTCTAGAACATTATACAGGTCGAAAGGCTCCAAGTCAAGAATCTCCGCCAGCGATTGTCCTTCCTTCCGCTTGTTCCATTTGACATAGTCATTAAGCAGCACTTCCAACTGCTGCCTTAACTGCTTCTCGTCTGTGATTGTTTCCACGCCTTTTGGCGTCACCCTCTTGGTCAGGGAGTCCCCAAAGACTTGTTTAGCTTTCTCCAGATCAACCCGCTTCGCAAAATCGCTCGGATTGTCAAACATCTTGATAACCTGTTGGCTGATTCTGTTATAATATAGGCGTGTGAGTATTTCGGATTTTCTGCTGTATTCACCCAGCTTGCCGAATTCGGATCCTGAGCCCTTCCTGATTCCGACCAGCAGCACTTTATCCTCAGTGATCCTGTTTGGGACATTCATAAGGGTGCCTTTCAAGCCTTCATAGGCCCTTTTCGCAGCCCCTGGCAGCTCTTTTACTGTGCCTGTAGCGCCTTTCTGGGCAATTGTCTTGATAGGGGTCACAACAGCCCCTTTGATCACTTTTCCGCCGAGTCTGAAGGCAGGCCCAAAAGGCACGGCATAAAGCGCTGCCTCTGCAAAATTCTGCCACCATGGGCCATAGGCCTTCCATGCGCTGTCCTCCCCTTCAGGGAAATGCTGGTAATATGTCAGGTAGGTTGGGTTGCCGAAGCCTGATATGAGGGCTTTATAGTCCGGAAGGTCGGCCAGATCGTCTGGAAGGTTGAAGTTCTGCACCCTGCATGACTTTATGACATCCTCCTTCTTGCATCCTTTGGCGAATACTTTACTTTCTTCTATATCGGCCATCCTTTTTTTGGCCTCATCAAAGCACTTCTTGTTTGCGTCTTCAAGGATGTCTTCGGATTCAATGGTCATCGGGGGCATTTTGAAGGTGGTCATGATTTTGCCGTCATCGTTCAGGATGCTGCATTCGCTGCAGACGGTTTCCTGCCTTGTGCCATCCCTGCAGTCCACCACAGCCTTGCCGACAGGCCTGCACCTTGTGGCGGGTTTTGGGCCGATCTTGGATTCACATTCTTTGTCATCCAAAACCCCGCTTGCCAGAATGGCTGATTTCTTGCTGCATTCCCCTTCAGAAAGCCATTCAGGATTAACGAAACCAGTAACCTTACAGCATATCAAGTCTTCGCATATTAGATCTTTGGATACATCAGGCTTATCAGAGGTCTGCTTCCCCTGGGCCTCTTCGGCAGCCTCGGCGGTCACATAGAGGGATTGGCATTCGTTAGCTTCATAAAGCTGGCCTGTCGAGATTGTGTTCACGCTGCATGAGAGGGCATTGAATGACTGCGTCGCTATCCTGTCCTCCTCTCCCACTTCCCCGCAGGAAAGGCCTACAAGCCTGCACAGTTCATCGAGCATTGCCTTAATGCCCTTGCCTCCTGTCACAATGAACATGGCGCCGAAAAGGAGGGCTATGAGTATTAGTATGACGCCTACCATCTCCCAGGCTTCCATCTCGCCTTTCCTGAGTCTCATCGCCATCCGTTTCTATTTTGGAACCTTTTTGTT
>CAYJTA010000009.1:13699-18382 GCA_964372825.1 uncultured archaeon
CAGAATGCTGTTCTCTGCCGTGGCAAAATTGACTGCCAAGGCCAGAATTATCAGGAGGACGATGAGGGCTATCAGATAAACGGCAAGGGTCCTTATCGAGAATTCCATACAATAATATTAAGCTTGGGGACAATAATAAGATTGATGAGCGTCAAAAAGGGCTTTTTCATATCTACTGAATTTTTCGCTATAATTGCGGCGGCAGTAGCCGTAATTATACTGATATTATGGGCCCTGCCGGCGCTGGAGGCGCTGAAACGCTAATATGAAAGGCCAGAACATAACAATATTCGGGGTGCCAATGATGAGGATTCTTCTTTACGCAGCGCTTTTCATCATCATCCTTGTAGTCGTAACCAAGCTTACAAAATTAATTATTAAATTCCCCTGAGCATTTATCTCCTGCTGTGCCATAAATAAATGGAAGGTATGAGGAAAGCGCAAGAGGAGATATTTTGGATCATATTCGCAATCATAATCAGCATGTCGCTTCTAGCAATAGGCCTATCCAAACTGATGACGACTCAGAAGGGCCTCTGCTGGCGGACGACGACAGATGCGCTTGCGGGCCTGGCAGGGGAGGAGGCAAGGAAGCCGGGAGGTGTCAGCCTGCTCAATTCGAAGAGCGAATTCAGCATCAGGCTTCCTGTCCAGGTCGGCTGCGTGAAGAAAATTCTATTCAGCTCCTACAAGTTCTGTTATGAGGAGTGCGACAGCTTTGACGGAGATAAAAAAGGCTGCAGGGAGCAGTGCATGAGATGCAGGGATACTAAAGGATGCATATTGGCCATGTCTACGCCGAAAGGAATCCTTCAGTTCAGGGAACTCGATGACATTAGGCAGAGTATAGCAAAAGCCGAGGCCTTTGCCACAGACTACTATTTTGACAGCACAGAGCTTGGACCTGTTAGGGAAAAGGAGAAGATGTACTGCCTAGGCTTTTCCAGATACGGAGACACTTTCCATATTGACAAGAAAGTGGTTGGAACTGAAGATTTCTGCGGAGAGTCTGCTGGTGAGAAAAAATGACAGAAGGCGGAGCCGGAAAGGAGCAGATGTTCTTGATAGGTGCAGTAGTAATCTGCCTCTTCGCCGTATCCGTAGTTATATGGGTCTTTGTGACCCCTGTCTATAGAGCTGAGGTCAAGGCAACCAAGCTTGCGGCAGATATAGCCTTTTATCTGGGCGCATTGTCGGGCCTTGAGAAGGATGAAAGAGGGGATGTGGAGATAACGCTGGATGGGAAATATGATGTGGTGGTGAACAGGCTGACCATTTTGGATTTGGAGCGAGGGAACATACCTGCCGGCAAGACATTTGCAAGGCCAGGGATATATGTGACAGCATACATGTATGCAGGCGATGGCAAGGAGAAAAAGAAAGGGAAAGATATCTTTGTGATAAGCGATAACGTGGCTGAGATGAAATTTACAGCGTCCTCTTTCATAAGGATTGTGAAGGAATCCGATAAAGAAGTGAGGTTAGAATACCTATGAGAAAGGGGAGTGAGGTTGATATGACAGTTGCGCTGCTGATATTCATAGCAGTATTGTCCTCTGTCATAATCTTTCTTTTGATCCATTTCCAGCGGATAAATGTGGATGTGGTAAACTTGGAGGCATCGCTAAGGAGCATTGATGCCTCTCATGCAGCCAAAAACTGCCTGACAGAAAATAATGTGATAAAGAAAAGCCTTCTCATCGAGGAGAAAGTCGGAAAATGTGGTATTGGAGGATATTACATAAGGATTAAGGATCTGGGAAGTGAATATATGTGGAGGTACGGGATTTACGGCGATGGTTTTGATCATACAGTTTTTGCTAATATAGAGTCAGAAAATGGAGTACACCCGGCTGAGATATATGTCAGGACTTAAGGGTCAGGGGGTAGACCTCGGAGTGCTTATAATTGTGGCAGGCATGATTTTCCTGCTGATTGTTGTCCTGTCGATATTCGATTGGCTATCCTTTGTGGCGTCAATAAACAACAAGATCAAGCTGACCTATGAGATAGAGGACAGGGGCACAAAAACCCTAGCATTTTTTCTGAAAAAGGAAGGAGTCATGACCGTAGCAGAGGAGATAGGAAATCTGAGAGCAGGTAAGGAGCCTGCCGAGTTTGTGGGGAAAAGTGCGGAGGCGCTGAAGATAAAGGTGGATATAGGCAGTGATAAAGGAAAGATTATGAAGAAATACGGGAACACTGATAATCCGATAGAAACTACCATAGCTTTGCCGGGACTGAGAAAAGGCAGGATATCGATATCATGAAAATAAAGGGGTCTGCGATCAATGTCATAACAGCATTCCTGATCCTGATAGTCTTTATCATCATCCCGGCCCTTTTTAGTTTTGCAGGGGAGGCGAACAAAAATCTTGCAAAGGAGCTTGTCAGCAAAAAGAACTTCTTCACCGTAAGCAACTCTTTGGATGCGGCCAAATACGGGTTCCTAGAGCCTGCGCTCAAATACTCATTCTACCAGGCCTGCTATGACAGCCTGAAGAAAGGAGGCTGGAGGAAGATGGATGACAAGGCGGTCAGATATCAGGATATGGAGTTCATGCCCCTTGCCGGAAAAAGGGATTTCATTGGGAATCTGGAAGGTGAGACACTGAAAGACCTCAATGTTTATACAGAAAGCGGGGATATGGCGTACATGTTTCTTACGCAGTTCGCTGTCAGGCTGCCCATGTATGATGCGGTTAAAATAAGGGAAGGCGGGGAGGGGAAAATAGAGATGGAGGCCTATGGAGGGAGGCTGAGGATGGAGGAGAAGCTGCCGAAAGAGACGACAGTGATTGAGAAGAACTCTTCACTGAAAACTGTTGCTGAGACTCCCTGCATGGAGATGCACTCGGCAGCTCAGGAAAAACATGAAAACATTAAGGGCTTGCTTGAAAAGGGGATGAAAGAGGAAATCATAAAATGGCCTGTCCTTGGCGCCAAGGATGCGGAGCACCAGGCTGCTGATGAGGTGTTTGTGAAGGCGGCCAAAGATGCCGGGATGGAAGTCACTGGGATTGAGGATGGAAAACATAAAATGGAGGAAAACCTGAAAGGCATAAGAATTCCAGCCGGAGAAGGCACGGAAGGGCTTAATACGAATTACATCTTATTGAGAAACCTGATCAAGGCTGATATAAAAGCGAATGAATGCGAGGACAAGACTTGCTACAACTTCATTTATCAGGCAAGCGTGCCTGTGGGAGTGAAACTTGCCAATAAAAACGACAAGGACAGGCTGCCTGTGTTCAACGGGACTGATATTGCTTTTGAAGGGCTGCAGGTGAATTTTGCATACATCCACGAGTTCAAGCATGAGAAAGGGCCTTTGACGTCGTAGTTCTTGCCTCTGCCTTGGGAGAAAGAGGTGTGCAAGCTAAAAAGTATAACAGTGTTATATCATGTGATGTAAGATTTAAATATATAATTAAACATAAACATAATATGCCGTTCAAAACAATCACAATCAGGAAGAGTGTATATGAGAAACTGAAAAAGGTAAAGAAAGGGGGCGAAAGCTTCAGCGAATTCTTCGAGAGAAGCTTTGAAACCAGAAGACCGGAGCTTGCGAAATTTTTCGGCATATGGAAAGCAGACAAAAAAGAGATTGAATTGGTCAAAGAAGAAATAAAAAAGATGAGGGAGGAATTTGAAAGTGATTTTTCAGAGAGGGATAAAAAATGATAGTCCTAGACAGCGATTTTTTAATAGATCTCGTCAATGGAATGGAATCGGTGAAAAATGCTCTGGTGAAACTGACGGGGTCTCATGAAGAGATTGCTACCACTATTTTTAATGCCCAGGAAATTCTTTTTGGTACCACCCTGACAAGAAATGCAGATGAAAATTACAGCCAAACCTTAAGGCTTCTTGAATCCGTCAGAGTGCTTGAATATGACTGGAACTCAATTGAAAGGGCTGTAAGGATAAGGAAACATCTTAGGGAAACAGGACGCTCGATAGGAATTATGGACGAGATGATATCAGCCATCTGCATGGCTAATGGGGCTACTATAGCTACAAGGAATGTCCAACATTTCTCGAAAATAGAGGGACTGGATATCATTTCGTGGTGATAGTTGGCTGAACACCTATACCATTTCCAGATACTTCTTCTGCCTTATTGCCACGGATTTGAGGCCCAAGGAAGCGATTTTTTTCCTTAAACTGGCATCCTGCGTGCAGACAATATATCCCTTCTTTGCGCATTTGAGAAGGGCTGTATCTGCCGGATCGCTGTTCTCTATGATAAGGCATCTGGATTCGGCAAAGTCCTCTGCAAGGGTTGTGAATTTTTTCTGATTTCCTTTTACTTTTTCCATCTCAGAAAATAAAGAAGAAAGGGCAAATAAATCGGGCTGGCCGAATTTCGAAAGCTCGCTTATCATGTCTATCCTGAGGGCAAAGATGTCGACAAGGAAGTTGGTGTCGAGGAGGAATTTCATACATAGATTCTTTCCTCTTAATCTAATAAACTGAATTCCGGAAAACTATTTCTTCCTGGCCTTCCATTCCCTTGCGAACTCTTTCATCTTTGTGTCTATTTCCGTCTCGCTGCTGAAGCTCTGGCCATATCTCTTCTTGAACTCGCCAAGAAACTGCTCTATCTCCTCGTCTCTGTCAGCAGGCATTGGAGGTCTATTAAAGTATATTGCTTTGGTTGCTTTTATAAGGAAGAGA
>CAYJTA010000010.1:0-13526 GCA_964372825.1 uncultured archaeon
GTCACCGACGAGGCCGGAAACACAAACCAGACGGCCACTAGGACGCTTACGATAGACACCACGCCGCCGACAATCAATATCGTGTCCTACACCAACGCCACAAGGAGGACAAGCGGCCAGCGGCTTACAATAAATGCCTCTGTCTCGGACTCAGGAGCAGGGATATTTGGCCAGACATGCTTCATATGGGCCTCGACATCCTCTGTAAACAACACAGTGGCCGTCTCCAGCGGCTGGTGCAATTCCACGACAATCCAGCTTACAGGGGCCTCTGAGGGCAACCAGACCCTCAACGTCTTCCTCAATGACACCGTCGGAAATGCAAAGATAAACGACTCCTATGTGGTCTGGATAGACGAGCCGCCGAGGTGGAGGAACCAGGGCCAGTCCAGCTCGACCATAAACCAGAGGGAATCCGTAACCCTGAGGGCGCAGGGATACGACACCTTCAACCTCACCTTTGCCGTCCTCGAGACAAACGAGACTGGCAGCTTCCAGAACAAGACGGCATACAGCAGCCCCATGGCGATATACACGGCCGGCACATACAACTGGAGCAATTTCACATGGCAGAACTCCAGCTTCAAGGGCACGCTGGGCTGGAGGATATGGTACAACGACAGCAACAACAACTGGAACGCCACCAATGCCATGGCCCTCGAGGCCCTTCCGATCTACCTTGAAACGAACATAAGCGTCACCACCAATGTCACGGTGGTGCAGAACAGGACATTCCTTATCACAGCAAATGCGACATGCAGGAGAGGTTCGTGCGGCAATGTGACTGCCTTCATGAGGTACAACGCCTCCTCCATCTACCCTGACTCAAAGATCAGCACAACTGCGGGCTCCTCGCCTTTCTACATATCCGCAGGCTACAGCAACCCTGTCAATTGCAGCACAAACCCGCTGGAAGCGGGCGAGACATGCAGCATCACATGGAGGGTCAATGCAACAGGGGCTGTAGGCAGCAACTGGGCAATCAACGCAAACTTCACTTCCAATTATACTGAAATAGACAGCAACTTCACCCAGAACGTCTCAGTCTTCATAATCGACTGCGGCGAAGGAATAGTCTTGCAGTGGGACAACATCGATTTCGGCAGCCTCGAGCCCAACCAGAACACTTCAGCGCCGGGAAATGCCAACGACCTCTACAACATCACAGTGGACGAGAACAGCTGCAACCTCAACGTGTGGTTCAGGGGGACCAACCTCACGCATGAGACAGATCCCGGGTATTACATCAGGCCGGGCAACGTGACCTACAACATCTCCACCACGCCGGCAACGCTGCTGACAGAAACATTTGCCCTTGTCAAGAGCAATGTGCAGTACAACTCCAACCTCACCTCATACTTCTACATGCATGTGCCCCTTGCCGTTCTGGCAGGGGAGTACAACGGCAACCTCACCGTGAAAGGGAACAGGACGGCATGACCATGAAAACCACTGTGATACTCACTATGGCAATGGCAGGGCTGATATTGGCAGCAGCGCCTGCATACGCATCTGTAGGCCTGCTCATTATGAAACAGGGGGAAAAGGAAATCAAAGCTTCTGCAGGAGAAGCGGTATTTCTCAAGCTGCTGATAGCCAACCTCGGCACACGGCAGCTTGGCATAAGGCTCAACGTCACAGAAGCGCCTGAAGGCTGGTTTGTCTCCCCCCTGGAAGACGCCTTCGTCCTTTCCCTTCCGAAGGACGAGAAGTCGAACATGGTGCTGGCCACTGCAAACGGATACATAAAAGTCAAGGAGTATGCGCTCAGGGTTTCAATACCTTCTGGCACGCCTCCAGGCGCATACATGGTCAAGGCAAGGCTGACAGCCTCACCACTTTCCAGCAGCGGCTTCAGCGTGGTGCAGGAGAGGGAGATAGAGTTCCAGATTGTAGTATCGATGCCAATCAGGGAGCCTGAGGCCGGCCTTGTGGAACAGCTGGCAAGGGACATACCCAAGGCTGTCACAGGCCTGATCGCAAGCGCTTACAAGGAATCGAACATGCTCATGGGCCTTCTGCTTGCGGCCCTTGTGGTCATTTACTTCAGGATGAAGATCGGAAGGAGGAGGAAACGGTGAAAGCGACACTCCAGGGCAGCTCTGTAGTCACAACGCAGGGGCAGATAACCATACCCAAGGCCATCAGGAACAGGTTCAGTATAAAGGCAGGGGATATTGTCGAATTCCTGGTCACGGAAACAGGCCTTATCGTCATAAGGAAGATAGAAACCAGAAGGGAGGTTGACATCTGACCAAAATAATACTAATAATAAATTATGAGAAATAATAAAATAATAGAATTGGCCTGGAGAAAGAAATGGAGGAAACTATGGTAAAGGCAACGCTCCAGGGCAACTCTGTAGTCACCACACAGGGGCAGATAACCATACCAAAAGGGCTCCGGAAAAGATCTTGCATCAAGACAGGCGATATAATAGAATTCCTTATTACCGAAAACGGCCTGATAGTCCTCAGGAAAATGGAATCAAAAACCGAAGTGGATCTCTAGTCCTAGGAAATCAGCGGATAAGGCTGGAGATGAACTTCAGTATGGCATCGATAATCTCCATGATCAGCTCGAACAGCCAGCGGAGGAAGTCTATGATGCCGCTTATGATGCTCTCAAATAGTTCCCTTCCCTCCTCCACGAACACCTCAATGGTCTTCATGTCAGTCCCGCCTTCGCTGCTGACAGAAATGAGGGTGATGTTGCAGCTGTTTGGAGAGGATGCCGCCTTAACCCTGTATTCAATTATGGCTGTCTGGTTTATGTCAAGGTAATCCTCGCCTGCCCCATATCTCACAGACTGGAAGCAGCTTTCGAAATTCTCAAGCCTCGTGGTTATGTTTGTAAGAGGCAAAGTGCCTGTGTTTTTCACAAGATATGACATGAGCCTTTCGCTGTCGGCCTGAAGATGGATGCTGTATTCGTATTCCATTATCTTGAGCCTCGCATACGGCGGTATTGCAGGCTTCACATCGACAACCAGATAGACGATCTGGTAAAGAGAACCGCCTACATAAACCCCTACCGGCAGCACATGCACCTTTGTCTCAACAGTATCGAAGGGCAGTATGCCGAACGTTCTCTTTTGCCTCTCCCCAGGCTCTATGATGTCCAGCGAAGCCGAGGTGTAATTCCATCTCGAATCGAGCAGGGGGATGATGCTTATATTTGTCACTTTCTGGGTCCCCAAATTCTCCACAATAACCTCCACAGGGAGCATGGCATTGTGCGTGACGTTCAGTATATCCTTCGGAAGCGTTACGTTAAGACGCAAGATGGTTTCAACCCTTGATGTATCAGAGGTTGGCGCTCCGCCACCTCCCCCGCCAGTCCCTGCACCTCCTCCTGAAGGCACGGAAACAATGACCACAACATCCTGCGCGGGCACCGTGGAGGGCACTACTTCAAAAGGCACTGTCACTTCAAGATAATCGCTCAGGCTCCCGTTCACAGCCAGAGTCGCCGCAGTGGCTGTATAGTTGCCGAGAGGAAAGTTGGCCTCGAATATCGCATTGAAGATAGTGACGCCATTCAAAGCGAGCGAATAGTTCCCCAGGGAGGCTTCGTACACCTTTACAGAGCCGCTGTTGTTCACGTAGAAGGTTGTCGAGCCATAGAAAGGCACGCTCCCGCAGTTCCTGACAGCAACCCTGAAGATGGCCGTCGAGTTCTGGGCGACATATGACTGGTTTATTAGAAAAAAGGAGCAGATTGTCACCTTTTTCGAAATCATGATGTTCATCTTTGCCTCATCCACTGAGACAAACCCTGTCAGATCCAGCTGGCTTGCCAGGAGAATCAGGCCTACAGCGAGCAGAAAAAATCCTATGGCCAGAATCCTGTTTTCCCTTTCGATCATGGTATCGTCCTGTACCTCGTGTTCATGAGGAACCATTCAGCTGTCAGTATGACGAATGCTATGACGATGAGTTGGAATGACAGGCTGAGGGATTCGAATTTCTTCAGGGTCATCCTCTCAGCAAGGGCAGCTGTGATATTCGATATCGAATCCTCGTCTATCGCCCTGAAATATTCCCCGCCCGTTGCCTTTGCGATCATTTTCAGTGTCCCTTCGTCAAGCCTCTCAGGGTTCGAAGGCTCAGGGTTCCCTATGCCTATGGTGAAGATTGTTAGGTTCCTCTCATTGGCGACCTTAAGGCCCTCTTTCACATCAATCCCTATATTGTTATTGCCGTCGGTCAGCAAAACGCTTATGCCCCCCCTGTCGGCAACATCAGCAGAGGTGGCTATGGCGTTGCCTATGGCAGTTCCCGCCCTTGATGCAATGCCCACTCTCTTTATGGCAGTTTTCACAATCCTCTCATCATCCGTTTTGTCAAGCGCCACTTTGGCGGTGTCGGCAAAAGTCACGATGCCGACCTTGGTGTTATCGGCAAGCCTGTCGACAAGCAGCAGCATGCCGTTCTTTGCCGCCTCCATCCTTGTGGGATAGTAATCCTGGGCGCTCATGGTGAGGGATGTGTCGACGGTCAGCACAACGGTTATCGAGGGCTGCTCATAATCGTAGACAAGGGTTGCGCCTGCCATCGCAAGCAGGAGTGAAAAAAGGGCAAGGAGCCTTATGGCAAGCATCTGGAAATTCTTTGAAAGCAGCTTCCCGCCGACAGCCCTTTCGAGGGTCTCAAAATTTCCAAAGAGGAGGGCCCTTTTTCTTGCCATCCTGTTGCCGAAGAGATGAATTATTATCATTGCGACAAAGACAGCTAAGCCGATCACGACTATGGTGGGATTGGTGAGAATGAGGCTCATATCAACCGGCCAGCCTTCCCAGGTATTTGATTATCCCCTCCGCAAACGAATCAGTAGTAAGCAGCCTGATTATGTCGGCCTTGCTCTCGAGGAAGCTCTGCATGACATCCTGTTCCTGCCTGTATGCCAGCTTCCTGTACCTTTCGGCAACCCTTTTCGTATCCACTCCCGCTATCGTGCCTGAGACAGGATCAGCGAGCCTCATATAGCCTATGCTGGGGATCTCAAGGTCCCTTATGTCCCTTATCATTATCCCAAGCACCCTGTCCATCCTGTGGGAGACCATGTTGAGCGCGTGTTTCCAGTCCCCCCTCAGGCCAAGGAAGTCCGATATTATGAACACAAAGGTCCTCTTGTTTATGGACCTGAGGCAGTAGTCCAAGGCATCCGGAAGGTTGCAGCCGCCCCTGTAGAGCCTCTCGTCTGTCGCAAGGTCCAGTATCCTGTAGTACCTGCTCCTGTCGTTGCTGGGCTCCATGGCGTGTATGACCCTGTCATTGAACATGGCAAAGCCCACATTGTTCCCTATTTCTATGCCCGCATATGTGAGCACGCCGGCGACAGATGCTGCGTATTCCGATTTCAGCATGTTCTGGGTTCCGAATGACATGGTCGCATGGGCAGAAAGCAGCACATATATGTCGAGGTCCTTCTCCTCCTCATATTCCCTGATATACAGCGACCTTGCCCTCTGGGAGGCCATCCAGTCTATCCTCGATGCGTCATCCTCCCCTTCGATGTATTTCCTGAGGTTGGCGAACTCTATCCCCTTCCCCCTGAACAGTATCATGTATTTTATGGCATTCCTGAAGCTATCCATGATCCTCTTCACATCCGCATCTATTTTCTTTATGAGCTCTTCCCTCTGGACCATCACTCCACCTCCACCTTCTCCGCTATCTCATCCACTATCGTGTCAGAGGATATCTCGAGTGCTTTAGCTTCATAAGTGAGCATCACCCTGTGCCTCATGACATCATGCATGATCTGCCTTATGTCCTCCGGGACAACAAATCCCCTGCCAGACATGAGGGCCGTGGCCTTTGCCGCAAGGGCAAGGTATATTGACGCTCTTGGCGAAGCCCCGAACTGTATGTACTTGCCTTTCTCCAGATTGTATCCCTTCGGGTTCCTTGTGGCATTTATCAGCCTCACTATATACTTCTTCAGCTGCGTTGCAAGCTTCACATCCTTGACAGTCTCCTGCATCCTGTGTATGTCCTCTAGCGACACGCTCTGCTCCAGCCCGAAGTCGTCCAGCTTCATCACATCGA
Source organism: uncultured archaeon (assembly GCA_964372825.1). GTDB lineage: Archaea > Aenigmatarchaeota > Aenigmatarchaeia > QMZP01 > QMZP01 > JACPNN01. Next base: position 6,054 of record CAYJTA010000010.1, read on the forward strand.
CATTCCTCTCCATTATGTGTATCTCTGCCTGCCTCTCCGGCAGGCCTATATGCACCTTGAATATGAACCTGTCCACCTGGGCTTCAGGCAGGGTATAGACTCCTTTCGTCTCCAGCGGGTTCTGCGTCGCAATCACAAAGAATGGCGACGGCAAAGCAAATGTCTCCTTCCCTATCGTCACCTGCCTCTCCTGCATGGCCTGCAATAGCGCAGACTGGACTTTAGGCGGCGCACGGTTTATCTCGTCGGCAAGCAGTATGTTCGTGAACACAGGCCCCTTGAGGGTGTAAAAGCCCCTGTGCTGCTCATATGCTGTCACGCCTGTTATGTCAGAAGGAAGGAGATCAGGGGTGAACTGCACCCTCTGGAATTGCGCCCCTTTAATGACTCTCGAGAGGAAAAGGACAAGCATGGTCTTTGAGACGCCTGTCGGGCCTTCCAGCAGCACATGACCGTTGCAGATAATCGCCTTTATGACAGCGTCTATCACCCTGTCCTGGCCGACAACTGCTTTTTTTATCTCTCTCTTGATGTTTGCTATGCCTCTGCTGGCCTCCATGATGTCTTTTTCAGCAAGCTTTTCTGTCATCCTATCTCCACCTTCTCCGCTATCTCATCCACTATAGCGTCAGAGGATATCTCGAGTGCTTTAGCTTCATAAGTGAGCATCACCCTGTGCCTCATGACATCATGCATGATCTGCCTTATGTCCTCCGGGACAACAAATCCCCTGCCAGACATGAGGGCCGTGGCCTTTGCCGCAAGGGCAAGGTATATTGACGCTCTTGGCGAAGCCCCGAACTGTATGTACTTGCCTTTCCCGATCCCATAGAGCTTGGGGTTCCTTGTAGCATTCACAACGTCGAATATGTAGTTTTTGGCCTCATGGGAGATGTGCACCTTTTTTATGCACGAATAGATGTCAAGAAGATCCTCTCCTGATATGGCGGTCTCGATGCCGAATTTCCCGAGTTCCCTGACCTCCATGTTGTTGTCTATTATGTCCATCTCCTCCCTTTCAGAAGGATAGTTCACGAGGACCTTGAATATGAACCTGTCCACCTGGGCTGCTGCCAGAGGATAGACGCCCTGCTGCTCGATGGGGTTCTGCGTCGCAATCACAAAGAACGGCGACGGCAAAGCAAATGTCTCCTTCCCTATCGTCACCTGCCTCTCCTGCATGGCCTGCAATAGCGCAGACTGGACTTTAGGCGGCGCACGGTTTATCTCGTCGGCAAGCAGTATGTTCGTGAACACAGGCCCCTGGAAGATATAGAAGCCCCTCTTCTCATCATAGGCCGTTATGCCTGTTATGTCAGAAGGAAGGAGATCAGGGGTGAACTGCACCCTCTGGAACATTGCGTCCCTTATCGTGCTGGACAGAACCCTTGCCAGCATGGTCTTGGCGAGGCCGGGAACGGATTCGAGGAGGACGTGGCCGTTGCACGCTATCCCTTTTAGCACAGAGTCTATTATCCTGTCCTGCCCCACAATGCTTTTTTTGATTTCCTTCTTCATCCTGCCGAGCATTTCAGAAACCTGGGAAACACGCACCTCTTGAGCCATCATTTATAATTGGGCAGGCTGTTCTTTTATAGGTTTGAAACAATTGGACAATGGCAAGACCTTCCAGTTAGGGTCTTTTTGGATAAGCTGCAAGCTACAATCAACACCATCAGGAAGAGAGCTTCCTTTCAGCCTCCTCCGAGAGCCTGGGAAAACAGCAGCGGCCAAAGATGATAACAGTGAGCAGGAGAGCGAAAGGCAAAACAGAAACGATACCAATCGAATATTTTTTTTTCATAAATGTCAAAAGATTTATAAGCAACCTCGACAATAATTATTATCAGTGACCAAATGGCAAGCTCCAAAGCAATCTCATTAACTGTTTATCTCACAATACTCGCTGTAGGCCTCCTTTTCGCCTTCGCCGGCTCATCTGTGGTCAATTCCTTAGCAGGTAATGACACAGCCACCTTCAACATCACCGTATCCCAGATAGTCATGGTCGACATCAACCCCAACTCCACAAGCTGGGGTTCCCCAGGTGGCGAATATGATTCAGTAACCGGCATATTCCCCGGAAACGTAACAACAGCAGTAGACTTCGAGATCATGAACATAGGCTCGGTGAACATAACCTATGTGGATGCAGACGCCACGAACCCAACCTCCAACCCCTTCGCGACAGACGTCGTCACCAACTATGACGCGGGCAACTACATCCAGATAAGCAACAACTCAGGCAGCACATATTTCTTTGTTGACATTCTGGAGTTCAACGAGAGCAAGCCCACCTACTTGACTGTATATAATAACGCCACAGGCTACGGCAGGTTCAGGGTGGGGACAAACGAATATTTCTGGGCCGTCTCCAACAACACAGCGTATAAGAGCTGCGCCAACCAGAGCACATTCGCCATAAGCCAGATAGCTCACAACCAGACCAACACAGGAGACATAAACCTCACAAACAACCCGTCAACACACGTGTTCCTCCTCCAGTGGAACGGCGATGACGGCACTCGGTGGGGGATAGGGAGTGTGACACTCAGCAGTGAGACAGGAACCTCCGGTACAGCGTACTGCGTAGCTGTAAATGAAGCCTGCACCCAGGCAAGGCTCTTCAGGTGGAACAAGCAGACAACAAGCCCGAACGACAATATAAACAATGTCTGCACAAACGATTTTTACATATACAACACAGCCGGCAGCGGGCAGGGAATAAGGCCAGGGGAAAGGCAGGCAATCAAGATAAGGGCTGCAGTGCCATACGGAGTCCCTGACGGCTCCATGACTGTCGGTACGCTCACAATCTCCGCCTCGAACACTTAGGTGCAGTCAGGCTTATTTTTTGCCCCTCCTTTTCAATGTTTGTATCCTTTCTACCCTCCTTTTCAGCCATATCGAGGATAAAACAAACAAAAAGGCCATGACCACTGCAGCAACAACCAACCCTGTCCTGTCCTCAGGCTTTTTGATGAAAAGAGTTTTTTTCGCCATTCCTTTTCCGTCTTCGCTTATCGCCACGAATGTCACATAGGAATCCCTGAATAGCGGCGGCCTGTAGTATATTTTTGCCTTCTGCCTCTCACCCTTTTTGGTATCAATCTCATCAAACGAAACAATCCAGCCAAGCGGATACTTCTCCGGCATGACAGCAATTTTCTCCTGCTCTCTGCCTCCAATATTTTCAATTTCCACCTCTATCCTGTCCTCAAACGCCTCTGCGGACAGAATAGACAGGCCGTGGCTGTATTCCCTGACGCTCCTGTTAGCAATCTCATCATCAAGCCCGGAGGTGAAATTATACTCTCCTATACCAAAAATCTCATTGCAGGCATACACCCTCATTTTTGCTGTATAATCCCCTGCAGGCAATACTGCTGCAGCCCTGATCTCTGCAAAGCTGCCTGTAGGCATCTCATGCCTCTTGCTCCATGCCGTATGATAAACGCTGCCATCGCTGCTGTTTATAAAGTCTAAACGGAGTGTCGCATCGCAGGGGACAGAGCCTATGTTCTCCCAGTGAACCTTGGCCAGATGGTAGGCCTTGGAATCGTCTCTCTCTATCAGCACAGCCCTGCCGTCCATCTTTTCGTTTATGATGATATTGAAATCTATCGCCCCGATATAAGGCAGGAAAGCTATGCCTGCAAGCAAGAGAGTAGCAAGGAGCTTCAGACGAATGGAAGCAGCCATGATATCCAATCGAATCTTGGCTTGATAAAGGTTGCTATCAGCTTCCCCGTGAAATTGCCTGTGGAAGAAGGAGAGAGGCTTATCTTCACATCCTTCTTTTCCCTGCCTGAAAGGAATGTCAAATCACTGTACTTGAGCATTTTGCTTATGTTGCCTTCAGTAGAGATGCTAACCTTAACGTCCCTCCCATCGTCATTGGAAAGCCTGAGAACCTTTGTTATGTTCGAGCTTACGCCGACTATTCCGAAGTCTATTTTGTCAGGGTCAATGGAAAGGCCTACACCGCTGCTCTTCTCTATCACAGATGCGCTTAAGGAGTATGTGACGCTGTCCCTTTCGAATCCTGCCAGAAGGATAAACAGGAAGGCAGATATTATGCCAATCAGCAGGGCAAATTTCCTCATTTTTTCCTCACCCTTCTGGTAACAATGAAAAGCAAGACGATAATCAGCAGGAAGAATGGCCATGGCTCTTCCCTCTTCTCTGCCTCAGGTAGCGGTTGTGCAGGCACAAAGCCTGTTATTGCTATCTTCCCTGTTCTGTTATCCTCTCCTGTCGCCCAGCTCACCTTGCTGTATATGTCCATCACACCGAGGCCAAGATCATCAGATTTTGGAAATACAGGTATTCCTATAATCTCACCGGGCTTCACAGGGCCTGACACGCCCCTGGATGCGAACACATCAGATGTATCGCTCGAATTCCTGTATATTATCACAGGCTCGCCAGTGGCCTTTATCGTTACAGTGCCATTGTTCTTGAACATCACATTTATCATCTGGAAATACTGCTGCACAGGCTGGGAGCTGAAGCCAACTATGTAGCCTGACCTCACCGCCCTTCCCGGAATATGGAAGACCACCTTGAAATCGGTGATGGCCAGTATCCCGATTCCAAGGCCGCCTCTATACGTTTTTAATCTCGGGACGGCCTTTATGAAGGCTGCATGGTATCCCGGCTCCGCATCCTTCGGTATTCTGACCACAAACGTCAGCTTCTTATTTGCGCTGACAGGCGTCGGGCCCACGTTAGCTATGAACCTTTTCGGAGGCACAACGGCAGGGTTCTCCAGGAACTCTATCCAGCCTTTTATGTCCTCCTGCGACGCCTCGTTTGGATCAAATCTGTATCTCCTTTCACCCTGAAACTGCAGAAACTCATCCCCAAAGTTCCTGGCCTCCAGATCCACAACAAGGTCCTTTTCCGTGTCGCTTATTAGGTAGAAGTCCACCAGATAGCTTTTGCCCCTCTCGACAAGACCGAGATCGGCCGTGGCAGGCGAGACGCCTATGGAGAGGGCTGCAGCAGCAGGAGCGATAGACAGAGTAAAAAGCAAGGCAGCAGCAAAAATATTTTGTTTTGGCATTCATATTATTACAGATATGAGATAAATCCTTTTCTTTTTTATGAGATACGCACAAAATTTAATATAGTTGCTATGGGAAAAGGCAGGACTTCAAGGAAACCTGAAGCTTCCGGCGCGGGAACCGATGAAGGCATGGTATATGGAATAATCGCAGGCAAGGGAGGAGTCGGAAAGACAACCATTTCGATCAATCTGGCCCTGGCCATGCACCAGCTGGGCAGGAGAGTGGTGGCTGTTGATGCCGATATAAATTCCTCCGGCATGGCGATCCAGCTCGGCTTCTATCAGTTCCCGAAAGGCATCCAAGAAGCTTTGAAGGAAGGCATAAATGCCCTGGACGTCATCTATACCCACGAATCCCAGCTGCATTTCATCCCGGCCATGCCCTCTGTACCTTCTCTTTATTCAAGGCCCATGCTGGCAGGCTTGAGGAAGCTGCTCGACGATCTGGCCTCTCATGTATTCATCGATTCCGCACCAGGCTTTGAAGGCAGCACGCTGGCTGCCATAAAGGCCAGCGACGAGATCATTATAGTCACCACCCCTGACATGCCGTCTGTCAGCGATGCGCTAAAGGCTGCTATCCTTTCGAAAAAGATGGGCAAAAGCATTGCCGGCATAGTGGTGAACAGGGTGACAAGAGAGGCCGAAATGTCTGTAAAAGCCATAGAGGGTTTCTGCGATACGCCTGTTATCGCCTCCATACCAGAGGACAGGAATGTGGCAAAAAGCCTCAAGGCCAGAAAACCTCTTATAAGCCACAGGCCATACTCGCCGGCCTCAATGGAAATAAAGAGGCTTGCTGCAGGCCTTGCAGGCTCCCCTTTCAATCCATCCGGTCTTGCCCGCCTGAGAAGCATGATGGCAGGATTCCTTTGATTGCCTTTTCCAAAAAATTCTAGAATTCCATCAAATTTCTTCTAAAACCACTATCCTACATATATCTCAATATATTAATATCTCACTACTCATAATCCATATCTATTGATCACCTAATAACTGAAATATATATTTTAGAGTTAATCTATACCTCCCAATCCAGTCCAGAGCAATCGCATGCACAATCAAAGCAGACGCCTTAATTCTGCAATTCCACTGCCATTCACCCAAAACAGCCATCCATCGTATATCTCAATATATCATCATCTAATTATCTCAGTATGTTGAAATTTATAAATATATTTATATAAAAATTTCAAAATCAAACTATATTTTTATTAAGAAATAGCAAAATAACAAAATCGCAACCCCTCAATATTTTTATACCAAATGCCCATATATTAATAATCAATGGAAGATTTGGGGTAAGCGGCACGATTAATTGTAGGCATCCTTAGGAAATCTTCCATGCCTCTCTCTACCTACGAGATTGCAAAGTTTGCCAACATCTCATGGTCCACAGCCAATATCCACTGCTATAAGCTTCTTGTTTCCGGCATGCTCGAATCCAGGGAAGAGGAGCTCAAAATAGGCGTCAAGAGGGTGATATGGAACATCAAAAAATAGCTATGGCCATAGGGATAGCAGCCCTTGTGCTGCTTGAAGCCGCTAATGGTGCTTGGGCAGCCTCAGCCTATGCAAGCAACAGCAACATATGGCTGGGCGAGAAGACGACAATTTTCTGCGACTTCAACGGCTCCTCCCCGGCAGAGGCCGTATGGGCCAGCGTGACAACGCCCATACTCAGCAGGCTCACGCAGTTCTCGGCTGTCACAAGCAGCCTATTCTCCATGGAGTATACGCCTCCTGTGGCCGGAAACTACAGCATATCCTGCATGGGCAGACCAGAGGCAAGCACATCATTCAGGGTAAGCGATCTGCAGCTCAGGATCACAAGCCTCCTGTCCCCCATATATACTGACGGCGTCATAGACCTTTCAGCGGAGCTGAAGAGGACAGAAAGCAGCGAAAATGTTGTGGACGGCGCCACGTTCAAGGTTATTGTTGCAGGGAAGGAGATCCCCCTTAAACCCCCCTACTTCTACGGTGACATCTGGCACTTCTCCTCTGCAGAGGCAACGTCCAGCATAGGCGCAGGAAACCACACCCTTGAGCTGTTTGCTACAGTGGGGACAAAGACAGTGGTGCAGAGATCATCCATCAGCATCAGGCCCCCTGTGGATTTCTTCATCCCATCCTTCCCCAGACAGGTCTCTAATGGCGATTTAATAAGCTTGCACATATATGCTGCCGATCACGGCACCACCCTGATAGGCTCTGCATCCATGTCGGTAAGCCTCAACGGCGCCCAGCAGGCAGCCGACATATCCGGTGATGAGATCAGGTTTACAGCCCCGAAAATGGCCCCAGGCAAATATAAAGTGAGGGCCGAGATGTCCTACAAAGGGAGCATATACGCCGATGAGAAGGAAATAGAATATGCTTTGCTCATACATGGCGATAAT
>CAYJTA010000010.1:13536-17413 GCA_964372825.1 uncultured archaeon
GATAATGCAGCCCCTCTCCTGAAGGATGTCAACGGAAGACTCCTTTTCACGGCAGACAGTTTCGAGAAGCAGATAGAGATAAGGAAAGGCCAGTACAGGGATCTCGTGCCCAAGGGAGCCTATACAGTAAAAGCAGATATCCCGCCAGTCAAGGTCACATATTCGAATGTGAGGATAGAGAACGACTATGAGGAGATGATAAGGTTCGACACATTTGCCGACGGGGGGATAGAGGGCCTGAAGCTTGTGACAGGCCTGGCCATAGAATTCTCCGCCCCCTTCGAAAAGGCGGTCGCAGAAATATGGTACAATGCAGAACAGGTGGCAAACGAATCATCTCTGATACTCCAGAAATGCCCGTCATGGAACCTCGACGGCAGGACATGCGCAGGCTCATGGGCGCCAGCCGACGGCACAATCGACACCATCAGGAACACAATCAGGATCAATATTCCCGAAAAAGCCGCAATAGCCATCGGCGAGAAGAAAAAACTGAAGATAGAGGCAAGGACCGACAGGAAGGAATACTTTGCCAGCGACAAGGCCGAAATCACAGGCATAGTGACTGATGCGTCTGACGGCAAGCCCGTGGCCGATGCGGACGCCAGAATAAGCATAGCCGGAGGGGAAGACGTTGCAATAAAGACGGACGCCATAGGCATGTTCAGGGCCAGCATAAGGACAGCAGATATTGATGGCGCCCAGGAGGCGCAAATTGAGGTGTCAAAGGCCAATTTCTTGCCTGCAAAAGCCTCTGTAAGCTGGATTTCCCAGAAGAGGAAGAGCCTTGCCCTTGTGCTTCCCCAGACAGCGGAATCCGCAGCCGGCAAAGAGCTTTCAATGGAAATAGGCGTGCTGAACAACGGCCAGACAAGACTTGACAGCCTGCAGGTGAAGATAGACGGCCTTCCTCAGGGCTGGTTTTCCTTTGCTCCAAGCGGGAAGGCATCCATAGATATGGGAGAGGAGGTGAAGATAAGGCTTAATGTGAGGCCCCAGCAGCCTGAAAAGGCGGCCTACAACATATTCGTTTCGGCATCCGCAGGCGGCGTGGACATCAGCGACAGCTTTGCTCTTGTAATAAGGAACGAGACAGCTGCCGTTCCAGCAATCATCCAGAGCCCGCAGGGCGACAGCCTGACAGGCCTCATCACATCATTGCAGCCTGACATACCCATAATAGTCCTGATAGGGATAATGGCCTTCCTCATATACAGGGAATGGAGGTCAAGGAGCAAGGCCGCCGCAGGACAAAAAGCAGCAGAGATGGGGGAAGAAGCAAGAGATCTGAAGTCCAGCCTTTTGAAAGCAGCAGTACATAAGGGGAAGGCAAAAAATAAGAGGAGGCGCAAGTAATATAAATTATGGAACATGACGGCTTCGCCAGGAGGAAGAAGATGCTGAAAGCCCTCAAGAAGAAGATAGGCCAGGAAACAGCTATGGAGCCCAAGATCTCCATAGTGCAGCATGAGATAGGGGAGCTTTCCTCATCAGTATCGCAGCTCCATGGCATCATGAAGGGGCTGGAGAGCAGGCTTTTTTCCCTGCAGGGCAAGGAAAAGAGATTTATAGACAGCACATCAGAAGGCATGGAGAAGAACAAATCCCAGATGAAGAAGTCCTTCAGGAAATCGCTTCTCGTATCTGCCCATGCAGAGGGAAAGCTGAAGGGAATTGAGCACAAGATAGACAGCCTCAGAAAAGAGACAGCGCTTCTGATGGAAACGCATCAGGATATCAGGAAATTAGGGCATAACATGGCCTCCAAGATAAGAGGCCTGAGAGCCGAAATAGGGGCCCTGCAAGCTAATTCACATGCCCTCAGAAAAGTGGAAAGCCGTCTCTCGGCACTGGAGAACAATCGCATGTCATTCGAAAAAAAGGGCAGAATCAAAGGCAGGGGAGCGAAAGAACGGGACATAAAGGCTTTCGAGGGGATGATGAAGCTCAAAGATAAGATAGATAGGATGGAGATGCGGCTCTTCGAAGGCAGGCATGCCAAGGCAGGCAGAAAGGCAAAGAAGAGACACAAGAAAACCACTGTCAATGTGCCTGAAATCAAAAAAGACGTGCAGCAAGAGATCGGTAAAAAGGAAACGCAGCCTCAGGTGCAGGCCCAGGAAGCAAAGCAGGAAATAAAAGTGGAGAAAAAAACAGAAGAGATCCAGCCTGTCCTGATACATGCTGAGCAGCAGGAGGCTGTAAAAAGCACGGCAGACGAGGGGGTCAAGCTGAAGCTGAAGGAGGAGTATTCCAAGTATATTGAGGAGACGTCAAAGCCAAAGAAGGGCCTTTCGCTTATAGCCTCAAGGATTTTCCGCGGCAAGGACGACCATCTGGCAATACTCAAAGGCCTGGCGTTCAGGGAGCTCCGCAACATCCTTCTCATGGCCGACAAGAAGCTCGCCTCTGTTTATGTGGCCCATCTCACACGATCCTTTCTGGAGCTTTGCTTGGGAGCAGGGAAGGCAACAACCTACAGCGAGATAGTGGATGCCGTGAGAAGCAGGCAAGGGATATCGGATGAGATGAAGGCCTCTGTCGAAAGGTTCTTCGGGATAATGAATGCCAAGGAGTACACAGACACAGTGATGGAGAGCGACATCCAGTATGTGGTCAAGGAAGCAGAGGCCATAATAAGGAAATTCAATATCCAATAGGAAAAAGGCGTGCCGGGCATAGCCCATTTTCTGTAATCCCCAGCTTAGCGAACCGCCCTATACATTAAGCACAGATGGCGGCAGCCTACAGGTGAAGGGACCGGCAGCATTTGTCTCAGCGCTATCAACGAGTTGCCCTACATGCTGAACATGAATGGCAACATTCTCAATTGGCTTGCACCCCTGCGGCACTGAACAATTTCACCCTGCATGCCTTCTCAACTCAAACGGCAACCGCCATACATGATGAGCATGCATGGCTGCAACCTTCCTATCATTGTTACTCGGGGATGCAGGTTATTTTTCTTCTCCCAGTGCGGCCTTCCCAGTCCCTGCCTTCCGGCAGCGCATGTTTTTGCGCACTCCATGCCGCATCTGCCTTTAAACAGATGCGGCAGCAGCATGCGGGGGTGAATGGAGCTTCCTCATATCCCTCTCCTTTCACAAAAAAGAGGTTAGCGGTTTCTTTTCCGTTAACGCTTTTCTTTTTGAAAGAAAAGGGTTACGGAGCTGCCTGCCCGGCTCGCCTGAATATTATTCAAAAACAGGGATTTATAAAGACTCTGGTATTGAAAATAAAGCAATGCTGTCCTGTATTCCCATAAATTTATATATCTTCCCATTTTATATATAATTGTGGGAAAATATGGCTATCTTAAAACTCGATGACAGAGGAAGGCTTCTGCTGTCAAAGGAAACCAGAAGGAAATATGGAAATGAATTTGCAGTAGTGCAAGCTCCCGGTGAAATTGTTCTGATACCTGTTTCTAAAAACCCTCTCAAAGCGCTCAGGATTGAAGGGAAAAAACTTCCGAAAGATATGTCAATTGCAGAAATCAAGAAAAGAGCAAGGGAGCATGCAATGAAGGAAACCCTTCAGGAGACAGGAAAAAAGTGATAGAATGCCATATGCAAACAGCGATTTTTTCTTGGCCTTGATGAAGGAAGAGGATTGGCTTCAGGAAAGTGCAGAGAAATTGCTCAGAGAATATAAAGGCAGGATATGGACATCAAGCTGGGCCGTTGTTGAGCTTCTTCTGATTGCCAAGGAATTCGGCCTTGATCCAGAAGTTATAGTAAGCTCAATAGGCAAAATTGCACAAATTGACCGGGATGGTGAAATATTGCTCGCAGCTGCCCATCTGATGAAAGATAAGGGAATGACAGCATTTGATGCTTTGCATGCTGTTTCCTGCAAAGGCGACAAAATCATCAGC
>CAYJTA010000010.1:17423-18286 GCA_964372825.1 uncultured archaeon
TCAGCTCTGACTCGGCATTCGACCATCTCGGGCTGGAGAGGATAAGGCTTGAGGGATAGTTTCGCCATTCTCCTTCTGGTCGTCGCAGACCCCCTCGGGACGGAGGGGGGGGGGTGGACAAGAGACAAAAGGATGCAGTTTTTTTCTAAAATCAATATACCTCAAACTAAACTTTTTCCAAAATTTTGCTTCTGAAAGTCTCAATCGAATCGTTTGGAGCCATAGTTGCTATAGCTTCCGCTAAACCTATCAGATAAATAAAAAGAGGAAAAGGCAGGCTGTCCTTTGAACCAGGGTCGTCAGGCGTTTAGTGGCACTGGGCTGAACACCTCCTGTTAGTCGGTGCTTACACCCGTGCCCTATCAACCTTCTCGTATAGAAGACCTTCCTGCCCGCACCGGCTGTCGCCAGCCAGCTTGGGCAATGGCTGCCTCGTTTTGGGGATGGTTTCGGGCTTAGATGCCTTCAGCCCTTATCCAACACGGCGTAGCTACTCGGCCATGCTATGAACAACCGATAAACAAGAGGCCGCGAAGCCTTGTTCCTTTCGTACTAGAGGCTTCTTCCCCTCAGGCAACCCGCACCCTCAGCAGATATAGACCGAACTGTCTCACGCATGTTTCTCCATTCCTTTCGGAACGGCATGGACTATACCATCATCCTCTGCTTGTTCAGAGGAGACCGGCGTATTAGCCTTGCCTAAAGCAAGACTCTGGGCTTTCACCCAAGTCTCTACGGGGGTAAGAGCTTACAATACGATTCAGCAGCTACAATATGCAAGAGTTGCTGAATCCGTAAACCCCACCTTCCCTCGGTATTACCTTATCCTTTCCCGTTTAAATTTGCGAAGGATTTAGGTTCCA
>CAYJTA010000011.1:0-17332 GCA_964372825.1 uncultured archaeon
ATTTCCCAAAAAAAGGCAGCAGCCTATCTCACCTTGCTGCCGACCGGCACATCCCTGTCCAGATACATCAAGACAGGCTTCCCATTCCCGTCTGTTGCAGCCAATATCATCCCCTGGCTCTCTATGCCCCTTATCCTTTTCGGTTCGAGATTAACCAGCATGGGTATCTTCTTTCCTACAATATCCTGCGGCTCATACTGCTCAGCAATGCCTGCAATCAGCTGCCTTTTCTGGTCTCCCAAATCAACTTCCAGTTTAAGCAGCTTGTCAGCGCCAGGAACCTTCTCGGCAGACAGAATTTCAGCTATCCTTATCTCAACTTTCTGCCATTCTTCAAACGACAGACTATCCGGCATAACAATGCAATTATCTTGCCATCATGGCTTAAATGCCTCACCATCAGCGAAGCGAGACCATATCAGTCAGCTTCAAGGCCTGCCAACCTTTTGAATTTTTTGACTTCTCTTCCAGCCTCCCTCTCAATCCTTTTTCTGCCGGCCACCAGCATTTTCAGCATCCTCTCATTTTTTATGCCAGCATATTCCATGGCCTCCCTCTCTGTATAGCCGCAGTCCAGTGCCTCATAAAGCTCCATGGCATTCCTGACTCCATATGCGCCCCACCTCATCCTCTTCCAGTCTCTTTTCACCCCGCTCCTTCTGGCCCTCTCCCTCATGACGTGCGGCTCCACACCTATCACCCACGCCATCTCGCCGAGGCTCAGCCTTGTTTTTCCTGCTGTTTTAAGAGTCCTGTTAACCGCTATTTTCTGCTCTTCTGTCAGAGGATGCCTGTCCTTTGTCCCATAGTGGGGTTTCTCTTCAAATCTTTTCAGTATTCTGCCCATGGTCTGGGGTGTGAGGCCGGAATCATGCGTAAGTTCCTCCAGCGAGAGCTTTATCCCATTCTCCCTCGCCCTGTAATATTTCCCAAGAGAATCTATAAGAGCAGAGGCCCTGATGCTCGAATTTCTCTTTTCGTGTATGTACACAATTGCCTTTTCAAAGGCATGCCTTGCTGCTTCGCCTTCATCCCCGGACTTAAGTAGACCTATCTGGCCAAGCACTCCCGACAACTCCCCTATCCTGTCCTTTCTCTCTTCATCTGCTGCCCTTTCCTTTATTCTTTGCTTCTCCAGCAGCTCCCTTCTCTTTATTTCCCTGGCTTTCCGATAATCCCTCCAGACAAAATTCAGCATCCTCCTCGCTACTGCTGACCTTATCATCTGACCTGTGACTCTGTAATGCCTGCCAATATCTGCGGAAGACTTGCCCTCCTGAACAAATTTCTCGAGATCATTATAGTTCCTACCATAAGACGGATACGGAAGCCCGAATCTGGCTGCATATTCCAAAACTTCCTCCTGCAGCATCCCTGTTGCTGCAGCCACATCATCCCATCTCTCCGCGCCGTTTTTCACAGCATCCACTATGGACATGGATTTTGCCCTTTCATCCGGGCTGAGGCTCTCCAGCCTGTAGTCCGGGTCAAATTCAATAACTTCTCCGGCAGTTTTTCCCAGATATTCCGTCAGGCTGCAAAGGGTTTCAGGGGAGAGGAACATTCTGTATGCGGCCCTCAGAGGCATCATTTCCCCGCCAGAGTAAAGGCTTCTCAGTCTCCCTACAACAGCATCAAAAGTTTTTCTGACGGCTTCCAGGGACACGCCTTTTTTTCCCGCAATCCGTTCCTCTCCTTCCGAGATCACACCCAAAACAAGATTGTCAAGGTAAGGCATGCTTCTAATTGCCCGGAAATTTTATATTCTGATCATGCCCTCTTTTTTAATCTCCTCCCCCTAATCACTACATGACCCTCTACAGGAACAGGGAGATGTTTCAGAGGCTTTCGATCAGCATAGGAATGCTTTTCAGCAGGGCCGGCCTTACGCCAAACCAGTGGTCTGTGCTTTCTATTGCCCCTGCACTTGTCTCTGTCTATTTCATCCTTCAGAAAGACTTTTTGCCGGCATCCATTCTTTTCGGGATATCCGCATTCTTCGACATCATCGACGGCTCAGTGGCCAGAGTCACAGGAAGGGTCACAATAAAAGGGGCCTATCTGGACACAATAGTGGACAGGTATGTGGAGTTTCTGATAATACTTTCCCTCATCCTTATAGATGTTCCAAAGCCCTCAGATTTCATTGGTTTTCTCCCGCCGCTTCCCTTTTCCTTCTGGGTCGCTGCATACCTCTTCGGAAGCCTGATGACGACCTATGCAAAGGCCGCTGCCATGGAAAAAAGGCTTGTGGAGAAGGAGATCAAAGGCGGTTTATTGGAAAGGGCAGAAAGAATGGTAATATTGTTTTTTGCAATTTTATTGGCATCATATAATATTATTTTTCTCAGCATAGCAATAACAATTCTTGCCCTGCTCGCGAACATAACGGCATTGCAGAGGATATGGACGGGAATGAATAATCAGAAATAGAGTGCATATAGCCTCTGATATTCTTCAATCATGCCGTCCAGCGCACGCAGATTTTCCTTCAGCCCCCCTGATCTCAACCTTCTGGCAGAGTCCGTATGGTATTTGTGATTGGAAAGCAGGCTTTTCAAATGCAAAAGCCAATCTAAGCCCTTTTTGGCGTGTTCCTCCATAATGCGGCAGGACAAATTCACATATAAGAGCTGACATTTCCTCATGCCCCTCTCTTCCGTAAATCATGCCAATCTCATGGAGAAGCAAACTGGTATGCAACAGCTTCTCCTCCTGCTCTCCTATCCCCTTCATCCTTCCGTACATCATTCCAGAGCTCAGCGCATCTAGGACATGGCTGGCATTGTGGTAATCGAAAATCAGATATCTCTCCTGGAAATCCGTCGCATCCTTCATCAATCGCCTGTCAATCCTATGCCCCTCCATAACCAGCTCCCTAATGCAGAAACATTGGAAGCAAGAAATTTGAATGAAATGGCCCTTCACGCAATGAACGTGGCCAGCTTTGCTATCTGGGGGAACCTCTCCACAGCCTCCTTCGCCACAGGCCCCTTGATCACTGTCCCTTTCGGCATGAACTTTTCATCAACGACTATGGCCGCATTGTCCTCAAAGGCTATCCTCATGCCGCTTGGCCTCCTGTACTCCTTCTTCTGCCTGATTATGACAGCCTGGAATATCTGGTGCCTCGCCTTCTCATCCCCCTTGTAGACTCTGCACCACACAAGGCCTGCCACGCCTGCCTTATGCTGCGTAGAGCGCCTCCCCTTGTAGCTTCTTACGGCTATTATCTGCAGCTCCTTCGCCCCTGAATTGTCCGCACAAGTTATTATGGCACCCTTGTTGAGGCCCAGGGTTATCTTTCCAGAAACGCCTTTCATATAAACCTTTTATTGGGATTATAGTTCAAAAAGGTTTAATCCAAAACCTTTCTCATAACCGTAATATGTGACTGGTTGATTTATAAACGCTTCATGGCTCTATCTTATTTTCACTCCAATCAAGCCCAATTCCATCGTCATCTGATCAGGATTTTTGAACAGCAATGTTCTCATGCCAACCAATCTTGCCCCATCCAGATTCTCCTCCCTGTCATCTACCAGCACAGCCTGTTCAGGCTTCACTCCCAGCCTTTCAAGCAGGATCTCATATATCCTCCTGTCAGGCTTCCTTATGCCCTCATGGCAGGAGAACACCGCTGCATCAAAGAAACCATATTTCTGCTCGAGAAAAAATTCAGCGGCCGGAGCCTCTGTATTGGAAAGGAAGCCTACCTTGTAGCCCCTCCTGTGCAGCGACGATGCAACGGAAAACACATCCTTTCTCGGCTCATACGCATACCCGAATGCCTCCTTCCACAGGGACTTTGATTTTGGTTTTCCGGCATCCACCCCCTTGCAAACAAGCTTCCAGAATATGTCTTCTGTGATACTGCCCCTCTGGAAATCCCTATCAAATTTTTCAGCGGCCCTTCTGAATCTGTCAAAGGGAACACCAAGAGCCTTTGCACAATACTCGTAAACCTTCGGCGGAGGAAATTCAATCAGAACTCCGCCCCAGTCGAATATTATCGCTTCTATCTCAGGCATATCAAAATATAGCAGCTGCATCTTAAAAGAAGAATCAAGAAACTATTTCGCAAACCCCACCACTATAAAATGTTTCGTCTTGCTTATGGGGACGTGCCGTCCCCATTGTACCCCTTGCTTCTCACTAAACATATACGAAGGCCTCATTATGCCCACAGCAACCTATCCTTATTTCGCAAACCCCACCACTATAAAATGTTTCGTCTTGCTTATGGGCCTGCACTCGGCTATAACAACCCTGTCGCCTTCCTTGGCGTGTATGCATGGCGGATTATGTGCCGGAATCCTGCTTGTCCTCCTCTCAAACCTTTCATATTTCTGCAGGTGAAAGTGGTATCCGAACTCTATGGCCGCTGTATTGTGGGCCCTTGCGCTCCTGACAATGCCTTCGAACACCTTCCCCCTGACGGCTATGCTGCCATGCCATGCGCAATACCTGTCCGCGCACTTCCCCTGGGGAGGCTTCACATTAAGGCCTATTGATCTTTTCATAATGAATATAAACGATATATGATGCTGCTGTATTTATAAAGTTGAACATCACCTCATAAGACAAAAGGCAGCCATGAAGGATGACCTATGCCCAGCACTTTGCTAGACAATTTCAGACTCAGCATGGATAAGATGAGGCCTACCCAGAGGCTCAAGATCCTCCGTTCAGTGTACGGGCAACTGACTGACGGAACAGAAGCGGAAGTGAATTACAGGGCAATGCTGTCCAATATAGGCCATGACAATTTTGCAGAGTTTCTGGCCTATGTGGCTGATGAGCTGTACAAGCATGGCTGCAATGGCCGTGCCGACAGGCTGCTCAGGAGAAGCGGCCTTGAAAAGACATTCGAAAGGTGGAAGGATACCGAATACCAGCTTGGAACAATCCACCCTTATTATGCCACGCATGCAACGCTTTATGTCGTGACTGGCGGGATAGAGCTTGATGAAG
This sequence comes from uncultured archaeon, assembly GCA_964372825.1. Taxonomy (GTDB): domain Archaea; phylum Aenigmatarchaeota; class Aenigmatarchaeia; order QMZP01; family QMZP01; genus JACPNN01. The sequence continues at coordinate 4,975 of CAYJTA010000011.1, forward strand.
GCGGCTTCAGGGCAGACAAGCCAAACAGCTCATGCATCACCCTGAGGGACGGCTCCTGCGGCAGCGGAACGATTCCTGAAAGATATGAGCTGTGGCCAAGGTTCAACGGCAGTGGTTTGAGATATTTCGGCCACTGCTATGATTTCCTTGCCCCCCTGGACCTCGGGACAGCCCTTTCCATCTCCCATGCGGTTCTTGAAGGCGACCTGAAGAAATTCAAGGCCGCTGCAGGTCTGAAATGAAAGCCTCTCTTTATAGGGCCTCCAGCATGGGGACATGCTGTCCCCATTCTTCCCCTTGCTTCTTGCAGAGCTTGTACGGGACTCCAGCGGGCCCCATTCTTCCCCCCAGCAACCACTCTACCACTTCCTGAACTTCTTCTTTATCCTGTCTTCAGGCCTCGCAACAATCACTTTCCCGTCAACCCTCACCCTCTCGCCTGAGGGCAGCCTGAAGCTGAATACGGCAGAATCCTTCTGTATTTTCCTGTCGCCCTTCTTTGTCCTTACAATAAGCATGTTCCTCGTCTCATCGATCACAGTCCCGGCCATGCCCTCTGCACCCTTGTTCGTGGCCGAAGCAACATTCACTTCCAGCCCTATCAGCTCATGCATGACAAGGTTTTTTGGCGTTATGGGCATAATATGATGGAGGAAAGGGTTCTGTCAAAGCCGCTGTTATTTTCCCGGCGTTTCCAAGGAAGATGTCCCTGTCACCATCAATTAATGTTGCTTCCAACAGGCTTTGGATCGGGTCAAAATCAGGTGTGTAATTGGTCGCCACGGCCAAATGATACTTGGTGTGATTAACAGATTTGTGATGCCACTCGATCCAGTTTGGCTTAAAATCAACGGTCATAAAATGGCAGCCGTCAGGGAAACCTGTTTCACTCTTAACTTTATGGTATGTGCTCTCTAACCTTTTTCTTGGCTGCCTGAACCATGCATATGTGGTCGCCTGTTCTGGTATGTGCAGCAAAGACTCGGCAGCATTCATATAATCTCCCAAAGCCAGTCGAGTATTCCATATTCCCTGATATTCTTCAGGCAATGGATTTTCTCCTGAGCGAGCAGGTATATGACAGAAATTCATGACAGTTATCCTTCCAGTTTTGATTATTATTTCCTTTCTGGCTATCTCTCCAACTTGCGGCAGCACATCACTAATGAGCATTCTGGCCATATTCCCTCAATATTTGTCTAACAGATAAACATAAATTAGTTATATCTTACCCAACATCTATCTGTTCCGCAGCATACCCTATCTTCACCAGCAGTCTCTTCACCCTCTCAATGTGGCTTCCCTGCAGCTCTATCACCCCGTCCTTGAATGTCCCTCCGCAGGCCAGCCTTGTCTTGAGCTCCTTAAGAACATCCTTGGCATTAGCATCTTCCCCAATGCCCTTGACTAACGTGACCATCTTCCCGTACCTTTTTGGGACTTCAGAAACAGTTATCTTTTCCTTTTCTTTCTCGAGTGCGGCGCATACGCAAAGTTCCTTGGCAAGGCCGCATTTCGGGCATATTGTCATTGTCGCTTTCAGAGCCTCCTGGACGATGCTATCAGGCTATATTCTATCATGCCTCGGTTCTATATAAACCTTTATCACAAGACCCAGAGCGGACTTCGCCAGCCCCAAAATCACGCAACATCCTTCCTCATCGTCTTTACCCTTGCTATCGTCTTCCTCATCTCCCTTATCTTTCCGGGGGACTTGACAGAGGATCCTATATGGACATTGGCCTTCTCCTTGGCCAGCTCAAGCCGCAGCTCCTGCAGCCTCTTTTCCAGATCCTTCTTTTCCATCTGCCTTATCTCCTTTTTCCTCATTATCGCCATAATTGTTTCACTCTTTTCCCTCTTCCTTTACAGTCCCGCCCCCCTCTTCAGGGAGATCCTTCACGAGCTTCTCCACTACTTCTTTCTCAACCTTCGGCTCTTCGGCAGGCTTCCTGCGCGTGACAGGCTTGCCTGTTATGTCCAAGGTGTAGTTCAGTATTCTCACCCTTATGCCTATCTTGCCGGGCTTGGTCTGGGCCTCCTCAAAGCCTTCATCAACAAGGGTCCTCGAATACTCTCCAGAATGGATTATTGTGCCTTCAATGAACTTGGCCCTGCTTGATTTAGATCCTCCAAGCTTGCCCGCTATGACTATTTCAGCGCCTATAGCCCCGGCCTGCAGTATCCTTTTGACAGTCAGGTTGCCTATCTTCTTGTAGCTGTAGCCCTTCTCAAGGGCTGACTTTATCTGCTTGGCCACTATCTTCGCATCTGTGTCAGGGTTCTCTATCTCCTTTACGTCTATCTGGGGGTTCTCGAGCTTGAACTGGTGCTTGAGGGCCTCTGTAATACTGTCTATGTTTCTTCCCCCCCTTCCTATTATCTTTCCCGGCTTGTTGGTATATATGACTATCTTTATCCCGAGAGGGGTTGCCTGCAGCTCAATATGGCTGTAATCGCCTGCAGGGAAGCTTTTCCTGATGTAGTCCTCGATCATGCTCTGCCTCTTGCCCAGCTGGACGAAGTATTTGTTAAGCATAAACCATCAATATTCCGGCATACTATTTCCCCTCCAGAACAACCTGCACATGCGCGAACTTCCTCACATCGCCCCTCATCTTGTGCCTCCTGCCGGACCTGTATTCCAGGCCCTGATGGGCAGTCGCATGCACTATCAGCCTTTCGGTGTCAAGGCCTTTGCTGTCGGCATTCGCTTCAGCGCTTTTCAGGAGTTCGAGGATGGTTTTTGCAGTCTTGGTGTAGTATTTCCCATCCAGATCCCTTTTTTCTTCGATCATGCCCTCCAAAAGCCTCTTGGCCTTCTCCAGCTGCCTGCCCCTTATGGCCTGGCACACTATTGCGGCCTTCTTCTTGCTGAGGTCGAGGTTCCTTCCATAGGCCTTTGCCGACTTCTTCTCATTTTTCTTCAGCGCATACCGCAACATATAAACCTTTTATGGATGTTTATAGTTCAAAAAGGTTTAATCCAAAACCTTTCTGCTATAATAGCTAATCTTATCTGCGGATATGGTTTAAATAGGTTTTTATAGTTGATTGCAATAAGTATCAACGTCAGCTTTCAGACATCGGCAGATCTTTATGATAGAAAAGTCAATGTACACGTCAAAAGCCCTTAAATATTTTTTTGGAGGCGCTATAATTGGAACAGGCGTTGATATATTCTTACCTCTGCCAGTTGACAGCAGGTTTGCAAGGTCTCTTTTAGAATCAGGCTCGCTTGGAGCAATTTCCGGACTTACTTCTCGTAGTTATGAGGTAAGAGAAAAAGTGATAGAAAGCCTCGCTGTTTGCGCAGGCTCTCTTACCGGCCAAACTATATACAGGCTGATTGAGACTTATCTGTGAAAAATCTTCGGCTGTTTTATATTTTTTCCAGAAATTAGCAAGCTGACCTATTTCAGCGGCACGTACCTGCTCGACTTTGTCGCACCGAAACCTGGGGCTGAATGCTTTACAGCTTTTCTTGTCATAACTAGTTCTCCAAGCCTGTGGCCAAGCATCTCAGGGATTATGGTAACAGGAACATACTCCTTGCCGCTGTATATGCCGAGCTTGGCCCCAAGCATCTGAGGCAGGACCGGCATGTCCCTCGAATGCGTCCTGTGGAACCTGTCCGGGTGTTTTTTTATGTCCTCCAGCAGCTTCTTCTGGGCCGGCATAAGGCCCCTCTTTATGTGCCTTCTCTGCCTTGACTTGACTATCTTGGCGAACTCCTCGATAGGCATGGCCTTCAGCTGCTCCAATTCCATCCCACGAAACATGAATTTTGCCATAGTATAATAGATGGACAGCCCTGATTTTTAAAGGTTCCATCACCGCTGTCTCTTGTCATTTTTGCTCACTTTTAAATTATGGCTACAAAACTGTCTATGGCCAAAAATGACATAGTAGGCATAATATCAACCCTAGCGGCTGTATTTACATTGCTGGCAACATTGTTCTACCAATTCATCATTGAACCGGAGAAAGTTACTTTTCCAAGCATCCTGTTTATGTGCATCATTATTTTCGTGTTCATCATATAACCCTTTTCCATGAAATAAATCAAAAAGCGTTAACGGAAAAACGATAACAGGACTTTTTATATATCTTTCTGAAAATGCAGATTCTTTAGTTGTTTCACTTTATGTTGTATATTCATATTTCAGGAGCCTTGCAACCAGAACAGAAGAAAATTTCCAAGCTATATTAGATATGAAGCAAAAAATAGACTATATGAAAGAGCTCCACGGTCTTGACAAGCGGCTTTCTCTACTGGAAAAGAAAAATAAATCTCAGGCAAAGGGCCAGGTAGATCCTAGGATAGTGATAGCAGCTATTCTTGTTATATTATTCCTGTTATATCTAAGGTCTCTAGGAATACTCAAATTCTGATTCTTACTTCTTCCTCCTCCCCGTCCTCCTCGGGCTGATGGAGCCGACCTTGGCTCCAGGAGGCGCGTGCCTGCTTACCGACTTCGACTGTCCCGGGCCAGACTTGCCTCCAAACGGATGATCCACAGCATTCATGTTGACGGCCTTGCTCCTCGGGTAAAGCCTGCCTCTCGCAAACATGGCATGGTATTTCTTGCCAGCCTTAACGTAGGGCTTCTCCCTCCTGCCTTCTCCGGCAGGAACGCCTTTAGTGGCCCTGCATGCAAGCCTGATGAATTTCTGCTTCTTCGATGGCAGCTGTATCAAAGCATAACCTCCTTCCTTCCCGACAAGTATCCCGGCAGAGCCGGATGCCATGCAGAGCTGGGGCCCCGCATTCGGATGCAGCTCAATGCCGAATACAGTCTGGCCTATCTCTATCTTCTCAAGGGGTGAGATATAATCAGAAATCCTGTTGCCCACTGAAATGCCCTCAGGGGCTATGATGTAGCCTGTCGTGCCGTCGTCATATCTCACTACGGCCACTGGCGCCGACCTTATGCTGTCTCTTACTAAATCCACTACTGTGCCGGGGATGTTCTTGTAGGATGCCAGGTAAATCTTCCTTGGAGGAACCCTGTACCTGCTCGAGCCTTTCCCCCTCGCCTGAGAAATAATATTTTTACCCATAATGCACCTTTACACCATCCCGAGCCTTGTCGCTATGTCCGCTGCTGAAAAACCTGCAGCAAGGCTCACATAGGCCTTCTTCCTCCCCTTGAATGTCACGACAGTCCTGACGTCAGCAACCTTGATGGCAAAGGCCTTCTCCACAGCCCTTTTCACCTGTATTTTTGTCGCATCCTTGCTGACCATGAAGACAAGCTTGTTCTGGCCCTCTATCATGCCCACTGACTTCTCTGCCAGATGGGGGTGGTCGATTATTTCCCATGGATCAATACCTCTGCCACTCTTTTCTTTCTGCCCTTTGGCAGCCTTCGGCTTAGCAATCTCAGCCTTTTCCACGGCATTCACCCCAGGTGTTTTCGCCTCTGCTGGCATAAACAATAGATGGGCTGCGGACTATTTAAAGGTGATTTCCAATGTCTTAAAAAGGTCGCATTCGAAAGACAAGTTGATAAAATGCCGAGATTATTGTGGGTCGAGCCGAAACAATATGCAAATAAGCATATAAAATTTATAGGCGCAGCCTTGGCAGAGGCTTTGCTTGAAATGGGAGAAGATAATCTGCATGCATTTGGCTACCCTCATGATGCCCATCATCTTGCCCTTCTGCACTCATATTCTGTGATAGTTACTGAGAGCGATCTCCCTAACTATCCTCAATACCTCGAAGCCGGCAACGAATTCCAGTATGACGGCAGAACCGGCCTCTTCCTTCTCAAAAATTCAATCAGGGACAAGTATTCGGAGAACAGAGAGACTCCGGTCATATTTCTTAATTTTCAGGGGAAAAGGGAAATGGAAGAACAAATAAGAAAATATCCGCCTGTTTCAATCTATGGCAAAGGAGATTTTGATGCCAAGCCACTGGCGACTTCGGTGAAATTGAAGAATAAAATAATAGAGGCGATGGCGCCAGGGCTTGTCAGTATTCCTGCTGGAGGCTGATATCTCTGCCGCCTGTTCAAATGCGTTTGCTTTCACATCGCCTAAGAAGCATACTGCTTGCTATTGTATGCTCGGAATAATATCACATTGCACTCAATCTTTTCTCCAAATCCCTGATGGCCGACTCTGTCCACACAACCAATCTTCCAGCATGCGTTCCGGGGGCAAGCAAGGAGACTGTCAGGCCCTTCACATCGCACACTTCCACTCCAGCTATGTTTTCAGCGGCCCTTCTCACGCTCTCAGGCTTGGAGGCGACTATCAGCGGCCCTTTCTTTTGCTTCCATCTCCTGTTCCTCATCTTTCCTTTGCCAGACCTTCTCTTTTTTTCAGAAACCCTTTCAATCTCTTTTTCGAGGCCTATTTTTTCAAAGAAATTCATTATGTTTTTTACTTTCCCGGCATTTTCCATGTCATCTGAAACAATCAAAGGAAGGCTTTTGAGCTCAGAAATATCATGGCCTCTTGCTGAAACAATCTCCCTCTCAAAGGCAGCAAAAACAGCATGCATCAAGGCCTTTTTGTACTCCTTCGAATTGATCTTCTTCCCAAAAATCTTCTCAGCCTTCGGCGGATGGGCCCTCCTTCCCTTTGTGACATGAGGAGAAAACCTCGCGACAAAACTCAGATGGCCGGCATTCCCGTGTATCCTCGGGTTCCTTGCTATCTCCTTGTTCATCATGCTCATATAAACGCCTCTCTCCCCATGGTAATGTGCTGACGTGCGCTTTCCGGCCATAGGATCAGTCCCATACGGCTGCCTTCTCCTGCTCTCTTCGCTTTCGACTGCCCTCTGGATAAGATCCTTTCTTATCGGCTCATCCAAGGCCATCTTTATTTCAATCTGGCCTTTTGAAGCGCCATCAAGACCATATAAAGACACTTTCATATAACCCTTTTATCGGGATTGTAGTTCAAAAAGGTTTAATCCAAAAGGACAAACCCTTTTCAATAACACCAATCCATGCTATGCCAAATAATTGCACCGAAGGGTTAATAAAGGTTGGAAAGCATTCTGCATAAAATTCTGCTGTCTATTTGAAGCTTATGCCTATAACCACCTTATGAGGCGGAAAAGTTCCCTTTACTCGATGCTAAGAAAGCTTGGAAAAAACCTGCCAGCGGAATCCCTGGATGATGCTCTTAGGGTTGAGATCGAGAAGCACAGAAATAATCCAATAGCCTCCAATTCCATCTCCGGCAATCCCAAATATCCGGTTGAATATGTTTCAGCCTTAATTGACAGAAAATGGCATCTGTTCAGATGCTTGATTCCTCACAAGAAAGACGCTGCGTACAACCGAGAAGCGGAGGCTGCAATGGAAATATTTCCTGAAATGGAGGGGTTTCTTACCGAGGGACTACAAGCATCAGACAACCCTGTCGGTCCGGCATCAGGTTACGCAAGCACCGTATTTGCTTTGGGCACGGGAGTGCAATACACCCTCCCATTTTTTGGTCTCCAATTTGACTCCGAAACCATCAGCAAATATGAGAATATCCACTCTATTTTGACATCAGCAGCAGGTGCAATGGGCTTGATACGAGGCGGCAGAAACGCTTACAGAAAATGGTCTAAAAGGAAGAGGACGCTGTCAATAGCAAAATCACTTTCGAGAACATTCAAGAGGCTTTACGGCTCCAAGGAGCCTCTAGTAACCCGACTAAAACAACTTGAAGAAGAGCTGCCGGCAGATGAAAACAGTTATGATTCTCTCAGGGAGGAAATTGAGAAATACAGAGAGAACCCCATCGTCTCTAATTCCATTTCCGGCAATCCGAATTACCCAGTTGAACATGTTTCAGAAATATATGCCAAAAAATGGGAGAGCGCTTTTACATTCTTCCCCCGCTTTATCGGTATGCAGTTCCCTCACAAGAAGGACGCTGCATACAACCAGCAAGTTGAGACTGTAAAGGAGATTTTTCCTGATGCAGACGGGTTTGTCGCCCAAGGAATGACTGCACCCGACAATCCCGTAAGCGCTTCGATAAAATACGGAGCTGTTGCCTATGCGCTGGGCAAGGGAATCAAGGTTACTCTGGCCGCCTTCGGTGTCGATATGGGCGGCGAGGCCGGCCAGAACTATGATTCGGTCAGTGAGAGCGTAGCCTCAATATCAGGTCTCTGGGGCCTTATAAGAGGCAGCAGAAACGCCTATGCCAAATGGTCGAAAAGGCAGAGAACAGAGGAACAGGCCCGATGGCTTTCAGGGCTGTTCTCGAGGATGTACAAATAGGTCTGCTTAAGTATAACCTCAAGTTATACAAAAGTATAAAGACCAGTTATACCATTATAACTCAGCGCTTCTTGCAGAAATAAAACTGATTGTAAGCGACGATGCAGATTTCGACAAGGTGAAGGGGCTGAAAAGGAAAAGCGTTGTCGATTAAGAATTCCACACCAATTTAAATACCATGCGCACTACTAATTACTATCGTTATTAGGTGATTTACGGATGGCAGACAAGCCCGACAAAAAACCAGAAGAGAAGCCTGCGCAAGGGCAGCCCCAGGAAGGCGCAGAGAAGAAGGGCAAGGCCAAGTTCGCAGGCAAGCCCAAGCCCGAGAAGAAGGAGGAGAAGCGCCTGAGAGCCAGGGAGATACTGAGGATAGCCGAGACTGACCTTGACTCCACTAGGCCCGTCAAAAGAGCTTTGAGGGACATAACCGGAATCAGTTTTATGATGGCCAATGCGATAGCAAATTCCCTCAGCCTCCAGGACAGGAAGCTCAACACGCTTACAGAGGATGAGGTGAAGGCTGTTGAAGATGTCATAGCAAATCCCGAAAAACACGGCATACCGGGATGGATGATCAACAGGAGAAGCGAATGGGAGACAGGACAAAAGCGTCACCTTGTGGCCAGCAAGCTTGAGCTTGCAGTGAGAATGGACATCAACAGGCTAAGGAAGCTGAAGGTCTACAAGGGCGTGAGGCATTCCCTTGGCCTTCCTGTGAGAGGACAGAGGACAAGAAGCAGCTTCAGGCAGAGGGGCATTACTGTAGGTGTCAAGAGAGGCGTGGCAAAGCAGGCCGCTACAGCTGCTGCGGCTGAAAAAAAGAAAGAGGAAAAGAAATAGTGCAAGGATGATGATGTTAACGGAGATCATGTTAGAGGACAAACGGATATGAGGCGGATGGACAGGAAATGGAAGAGGCCGAGGCTGCCTTATGACGCTGCAAGGATAAAGGCAGAGGATGCTATGCTCAAGGCATACGGCCTCAGGAGGAAGAGGGAGATATGGAGGGCCGTAGGCATCATAAGGTCATTCAGGGAGAGGGCAAGGAAGCTGATTGCTGAGAAAGACAAGGAGAAGGAAAAGATACTGCTTGATAAGCTCATAAAAATGGGCCTGCTGAAGGAGGGTTCAGTTCTTGAAGATGTGCTTGCCTTGAAGCCTGCAGACATCCTCAACAGGCGCCTTGAGACAGTCATTGTCAGCAAAGGACTGGTGCAGAAGCCCCTCCAGGCAAGGCAGATGATAACCCATGGCCATGTCTATATTGCAGGAGTCAGAACATACTATCCATCCTACCTTGTCGGTCCTGAGGAAGAGGTCCAGATAGAGGTCAGGTTTGCAGCAAAGCAGCATGCTAAGAAAGAACCTGAACCGGCAGCAGCCCAGGCGGCTGTGGAAGAGGCTGTTGCACCTCAGTCTCCAGAGGAGGCGCAGTGATCATGGCGGCAAAGGACAGGGAGAAGGAAGGAGCTGCCAAGGAAACAGCGGCCTCAGAAGAGAAAGCTCAAGAAGAGAAGAAAGAAGAGCCAAAAAAATCAAAAACAGAAGCAGCAAAAAAGCAGAAAGGCAAAGCAATGGCAGAAAGAGCAAAGACCTCTGCCGAAGAAAACAAAAAGGAAGAGAAATCAAAACATCCTTCAGAAGACATCAAAAAGGAAGAGAAATCAAAAGCCATAGGGCCAGAAAAACCAGAGATATCTGGCGCCGAGGCAAAGGAACAGACAGTCAGGACAGAGCCTGCAGCTTCTAAAGGCAGGCAGCAGATAAAATGGGGCATAGCCCACATCTTCAGTTCGGAGAACAATACATTCATTCATATCACCGACATAACAGGCGCAGAGACCATATCCAGATGCACAGGAGGCATGATGACCGACAGGGACAAGGACGCCAGCAAGGCCTTCCCCTCCATGCTTGCGGCCAAGAAGGCTGCTGAAGAAGCTTTGGAAAAAGGCATCACAGCAGTGCATCTCAAGGTGAGAGCGCCAGGCGGCCAGAAGAAGAAGGTGCCGGGGGAAGGGGCACAACCCGCAATAAGGGCCCTCATTAGGACAGGTCTGAGAGTCGGAAGGATAGAGGATGTCACACCCATATCCCACGACGGCTGCAGGAAGCCGGGAGGGAGAAGAGGGAGGAGAGTCTAGCATCATCGTATCTGTGATTGCATATGGTAAAATACAGCAAACCTCTGGCAGGGAGCCGGGGTTTTTGGCCCAAGAAGAGGACCAAGAGGATATACCCGGTTGTCAGATTCAACGGGAGATATGAGAAGCCTACTCCTGTCGCTTTTGCGGCCTACAAGGCAGGCATGGTGAGCCTGAGCTACCATGACCCGAGGAAGGAGTCTGCAACAAAAGGCCAGGACATAGTTGAAGCGGCCACTGTTTTTGAATCGCCTCCCCTCAAGGTTGTTGGCATAAAGCTCTACAGGATGACGGATAAAGGCCTGATAGATTCGGGAACAGCATGGGCAGACGGCCTGCCGAAGGACTTATCAAGGGCGATGAGCGTTTCAAAAAAGCAGGCGTCAAAAGAAAAGCTCGATGCATTTTCCAAAAGGCTTGGGGACATGGCTGATATACGGCTTATCGTCTGCACGCAGCCCAGGGAGATAGGGCGCAAGAAAACCCCGGAAATTTTCGAGCTCCCTCTCGGCGGGGATGTGAAAGCCAAATGGGATTACGCCAGGCAGAAGCTGGGGAAAGAGATAACCGCAAAGGAAGTCTTCGAGGAAAGCGAGACAGTTGACGTCATTGCAGTTACGAAAGGAAAAGGCTACCAGGGCCCTGTGAAGAGATTCGGGGTCAAAATCAGGCCCAGGAAATCGGCAGGAAAAAGAAGGCATGTTGGCAGCCTGGGGGCATGGCATCCTGCAAGGGTGCTGCCGGGGAAGATAGCAATGGCCGGCCAGCTCGGCTTCCAGACAAGGACAGAGCACAACAAGAAGATTGCAAGGATAGGCACTGATGGCCTTGCTGTCCCGGGAGGCATTCTCCACTACGGCGAAGTGAAAGGCGACTACATGCTGGTTCTCGGAAGCGTTCCTGGAAGCAGGAAGAGGCTTGTTTTCCTGAGGAAGGCTGTGAGGAATTACTCAAGGCCGATGAAGATAGAAGTCAAAAAGGTATTTTCGGATTAATCAGCATTTTGCAGCTTCTGGAACAATTTCATTCCCCTTTCAGATAATAAACCGCTTCCATGCATTATATTCCGTTTCGATTGCAGCAAATGCAAAAGAAAGTCGGATTCAGAAAACTATCCGACTGGAGGCGCATTCCCATCAGCTGTCATATAACACTTCACATTCTGCTCGAACCATCCCCTGGCCTGTGGCCCCTGTATAAGGTTTTTGTTGAAGAATATCACAGGCACCTGGGTGATGTTCAGCTGCTGGCAGATGGCGAGGTTCTGGCCTCCGCAGTCCACGTATATCCTTCCAGAGAATGCCCCGAGAGCCTGCAGCTGCGCCTGCGTGCTCTGGTCGCTGGAAAGGCCGAACACCCTTACCTGATTCCTGAAAAGGCAGTCGGCAAAAGCGCTCTGGTTTGCAAGGCCGGATTTCTGCAGCTGGAGATCGATAAGCCTGTCAGTGAAGAACTGCCCATCCCTTGTCACAAAGACATCAGCAAGCGTATCCTTGCCTGTAACATCCCTGAACCTCACTGTGACCTTCTGGAGGCCGTTCTGTTCAACGGTTTTTATAACCTCAACATCCCCCCCTGAAACGACCTTGTACAGCTCCCTCACGTTCTCCTCTGCCTTGCTCCTGTCCCCGGCTGTCCCGAGGCTGGGCAGAAAATATGCAAGTAGGCCTATGACAACAATGACAAGCAATACAATCACAACCATGTACATTATCGAACTGGATTTTGCTAAAGGCTGGAAGGCCAGAAATACCACCGCAGTTAGATTATATCTACAATTGGAAGCAAAGTTTAAATTCCTATCCCCTCCTGTTGCACACGTGCATTATCCCCTCCACTCCCTATTCTCATCCTAGCGATCTCTACAGACCGCATGAAGGGGGGGAAGAAGTCATAAAAATCCCTTTCATCGAACCATGCGCATTTGAAATCCTTCACAGCGAGCTTTGTCCGGCTTGCCAGGGC
>CAYJTA010000012.1:0-11964 GCA_964372825.1 uncultured archaeon
TCAGCTTCCATGTATCCATTTGTTTTATATTATTGGTCTCTAGATGTTATGAATTCCATTATGCCTAATGCTCCTAATATTGTTTCCCGCGCTTTTGAAGCTTTGCATAGCCTATTTGGCTGCAATCTTCCGGAAGAAATGCTAAAAGCTGCAGATAACATTTTGAGCACATATCCGATGAAATCGCATGTCCATGATATATAAATTTGACTGATAGTTATGATGTATGGATGACATTGAAGCCCGTGAAAAAAAAGTTGGCGATTGGGTCGCTGTTGATGTTCCTCTCGAAAGATTTACGATTGGGAGGCGATATCAAGTTAAGCAGATTTACAAATCAGAACTCAGTGAGACGTTACGCTTTGTAACTTTTGGACTAGCGAATGATCATGGCCAGGAACAATATGTAATGCCCAGCTATGTTTCGGCGTGCGGCTCCCCGAAATAGCTTCGCTATCAACCTGCTGCGGCCTGCATGTTATTTCTTCTTCCTCTTCCTCCACCAGAACACAGCTAAGGCGATCACAACGACTGCCGCAATCAGAAGGACAGGGAATGAGTCCTGCTGGCCGTTGGGCTTCTTGAAGTCGAAGACTATGTCCTTCTTTATTGACGTTTCCTGGAGGGCAGGGCCCGTATATTTTATCTCGAGCGTGCCCCTGCCTGCGGCCTGAAGGGGGAAGCTGAATGTCACTTTCTTGGTGGGCTTTATCTGGCTCGTGTAGTCGATGTCAACAAGCCTGTCATCTGCAAAGAGCCTGGCCTCTACTGACTTGGCCTCTGCCGTCCCCTTGTTCGCAACCTCTATCTCGATGTTCCCCCTCTCGTAATTGGCCTCTGTCTTGATGATGTCGAGCTTGATGGTCCCCATGACAGGTATGCCGATGTCAAAGGTCTCCGAGCTCCTTGAATTGGCCTCGTCCTGGTAGGCGGCAGAAAGCCTGGCAACATATGTCTTCTGTGTTGCGCTTTCGTCTATGCTGAGCCTCATCCTGGCCATTGCATCCTGCTTCGGGGCAAGCTCCCCTATATAGTATGCGGCATCTGAAAGCAGTGGTATGATTTCCGGCGTGGAATTGAGGTAAAGCGTCAGGTGGCGTGCAGTTCCAGTCCCCTCATTGGTGATATGGACTGACATCCCAGTGGTCCCGCCTGCATCCACGTTCTCAGGCTCGAGAAGGATCTTCTTCAGGACTATCTTCGGCCTCCCCTGGACGGAAACCTTCACTTTCTCCTTCTGGTAGTCTATTTTCCCTGTCGTCATCCCGAATTCCACCTCATAATCGTTGGTGGCAGCATCTGAATCTATGTGGAGCTTGTATGTCGTTTTCACCGAGGAGAGGGCCTTTACCTGCGAGAACTTCTTCGTCTCCTCCTCTCCCGGCAGCAGGCTGAAGGGGCTTTTGGGAACTACCTTCACGGAAATGTCATTGGCCTCTATGAAGCCTTTGTTCTTTATCTCCACCTCTATCTCGACGTTCCTCCCCGGCTCGGCAGGGAAGGGCTGCTGGGATGTCAGAACAACGCTTACCGAAGGCGAATATGTCTGGGCCTGCGCATGCACGGCCAGAAGGGCAGTGACTGCCAGCAGCACAAGGATGTTTTTCATACTCAATCAACTATTTTACCGTCCCTTAGTTTTATAACTCTATCTGCATGTGCTGCGAGGGAGGAGTCATGCGTTATGACTATGATCGTATAGCCTTTTGTCTTATTGAGATCCTTCAGGAGGCCCATTATCTTTTTCCCTGTTTCTGTATCCAGATTTCCTGTAGGCTCGTCTGCTAGAATAATCTTGGGATCGTTAGCCAGAGAACGGGCTATTGCAACCCTCTGCTGCTCCCCTCCGCTCAGCTCCCCCGGCCTGTGGCTGAGCCTTTTTTCAAGGCCTACAATCTTGAGCAGCTGCCTTGCCCTATCCTCTGCCTTCTTTTTCTGCATCCCGTTTATCCTCATGGGCAGCATGACATTGTCAAGGGCTGACGCTGAAGACAGCAGATTGAACTGCTGGAAGACAAAGCCTATCTTCTCCCCCCTTATCCTCGCAAGCATATCGTCATCGCTGAAATCGGCATGCTGGCCTTCGATAAACAGCTTCCCGCTGCTGGGGCTTAAAAGGCAGCCTATCATGTCCAGCAAGGTTGTTTTCCCTGAGCCTGAGGGGCCCATTATGACAGTAAACTCGCCGTATCCTATCCTCAGGTCTATCCCTTTCACAACTCTGACCTCTGACTCCTTCCCTTCGTTGTAGACCTTCCAGAGGGCCTGCGCCTCTATGACGTAGTTTGTTGACTTCCTTATCATATTCTATTTTCCTCATCCTGCCCGCCGATGACAGGAAAAATCAGGTATGCAGAATTATTGCCTGAATCTTCCTTGAGAAGACTGTCAAATGTCTCAACAACTTCCTTTGACGACCGGCCCAATATCTCGTTAGCTACAGTCACAAATGTTTTACTGGAGAAAGACTCATAAATCTCCTGCGGAGGAACTTGAAGGAGCTGTATATCACCTCTTCTATCGAAATAATTGTCAGCAGCCACATATGAGGGATAGTGTGCCAAAAAGGAATAGAACAGACATGTTGATAACACAAGGCTGTCAAGGTCAAAGTCTTCAATCCTCCATGGCTCTCCGGCATCTATTTTGGGCTTCAATTCCCTCTCATAAACAGCCATCAGATGCCTGTATTTCCGGATCACGCTCTCCATTGTTTCAGGCTGCAATTCTCTCTTGTTATGCTCAGCTGCCAATCGCCTGCCTAAGCGTGCCAGAAACTCTTCAGCAATCATACTGTGCAGATTCATGCCTTGCTGTATCACTTCTTGACGCAGCAAATGAACCCCCTCATGAGCAACAACCAAAGGATCAATAGGGACAGCAAAAGGCCTATGATCAAGAGCCTTTTCAAGGAGGCTTTTCTGACTCCTTTGCCTCTTAGGAACACTCCCGTCATTGTATTTCAAATGGCCTGTATAGAAATCGAACTCCATAATGGCCCCTTCTACTATAGGGTAAATATTCTCATCCAGAGAATCCTGCATGCAGACCAAATATGGCACTGGCACCTCTTTAGGATGGTAACGAAATGCCTTCCATAGAAAAGGCAGGGTTGAGCTTATAGCCTGCTTCAGCTGCTTTCTTGTTCTGATTGGTTCTGACAAATCACCGTCGATCACTTCAGGTGCCCATGACTTCCATGGCGGTGCATACAGGTCTGACATAAGCTGTCAGAATCCTCCCAAACTATATTCTTCACTCATATCTCAGCGCCTCCACAGGATCCTGCTTGGCGGCTTTCCATGCGGGGTAAAGGCCGCCTATGAATCCAAGGGCTATGGCGAAGATGAGGCTGCCTATCAGCAGGCCAGGCGTGGCTGCTGTCATTGAGCCGAGGAAGAGGCCTGAAACCATGCTGCCGAGGAGCAGGCCTATGAGGCCGCCTATGGCCGCTATTATCACAGACTCTGTCAGGAAATGGACAAGTATGGCCCTTCTTGTGGCCCCCAAAGCTTTCATAACCCCTATCTCCCTCTTCCTTTCCAATACGGACATTATCATGGTATTGAGGATGCCGAGGCCTCCCACAACAGCTGCCACGGCCCCTATCCCAAGGGTGAAGAACCTCACCTGGTCCACTATCTGGCCTGCCTGCCTTGCTATTTCGGTTGATGTTATGGCGTCGAAATCCTCGTTTGCATCCTCTATCCTCTGGGCAAGGATTTCTGTCTCCTTTACTTCATCAGGGATCACATAAACGATAGGGTAGAAGTCCTTGCCCGTTATGTCCTGCAAGGCCTTCAGGGGCATCATGAAATAGTCGTCTATGCTCTGAACGCCTGACTCCTCGAGGATGCCCACAACCTCTACGTCTGCGTCCTTAACAGTGAAAAAATCACCCACATCGAGATTATAAGTGTCTGCAAACTTCTTGCCTGCGACAAGCACCTCGCCGTCATTCTCCTCAAGATCCCTGCCCTTTTCGATCATTATGCTCTCCCCCTTGAAGAACTCGGTCTTGCTGGCCTCTATTCCGATTGCCACCCACTCCGGCCCCTTGAATGGCACTATATTCTCCCAGTAATAGAGCTGCGGCACGACTTCCTTCACCCCTGACACAGATGCTATCTCTTCCACATTTTCCTGGGACAGCTCCGAGCCTGTGAAGCCCACAAGGAAGCCTGAGGAGCCCTTCTGGCTGACCATTATCTTGCCGGCATTCAGCTCGAGGTTCTGCTGCACGCGCTTGTTGAGGCCTTCGGAAATGGTCCCCAAGGCCACAACGGCCCCTATGCCTATCACTATGCCGAGCATGGTGAGGAATGTCCTTGTCTTCTGCTGCCTGATGTTCTGGATGGCGAGGTCGATCATGGGAATCACTCTGCGGGACAGGTTAATGTTGCTTCAGATATTTTAAAGCAGATTAAGCTGCTCTTGCGAGTTACAAATCATAATATGCGATAGAAATGAAATCATGCCAGAACGATAGACAGAAACATATAACCAAAAAAATCTAGCTCAGCACATCTATCTTCCCGCTTCTTGCCACTCCCAGTTGCTTCTCCCCCCTGAAGGCCTTGACGAAGGCATTCTTGATGTCGAGCTTGCTGCTCTTCTTCATACCCTGGGGGGTGTCGCCCCAGATGACGAGCTTGATCTTGCCGCTGTCATCCGATATAATCACGTTTGTGAGTTTGGCCACTACGCCGAACTTGGTCATGACTTCCTGCGTCTCATCGAGCTGGTCCACCTTGACCATCAGGTTGACCCTGTTCATCCCGGGCTTCAGGTCTGATATTTTCATATTCTTCAGGTCTGATATTTTCATCTTTTATCCAGAATTAGCAAAAACTAATTCCAAATTATAATTGGTAAAGCGTGCTTATATAGCAAAGAATTATGAGGCGCAGGAGCGGATGGAGAATGCAAGGTGCATAACAATCAACACAGGTGCCGAAAGAGAGATCATAGAGAGGGCGCGCCAGAGGATTGTGAGGGCGCTGGAAGGGAAATGACAAATCACTTTTTAGGAATAGTTTAGAAGGTTTTTAATCTTTCAGTACAATAGCAAATCATGCAGTATACTTTCGATTCTGAAGAAGAAAGATATGCGCATTTATTGAGTTGCGTAGATAAGGCTTTAAGGCAGCATGAAATCTGGGATCTTCAGAAAAAGGGTGCTTATGATTTGGTTCTGGATAACGGCCCTCTTGACGACCGGCAAACGCAAGAAATGGAAGATGCATTTCGTTATGTTGGGACGCTTCCCGATGATCATCCTTTCTGGAAGAATACAACACAAGAACAGGTAGAAACAGCTTATGCTTATTTC
Organism: uncultured archaeon; assembly: GCA_964372825.1. Lineage (GTDB taxonomy): Archaea > Aenigmatarchaeota > Aenigmatarchaeia > QMZP01 > QMZP01 > JACPNN01. The sequence continues at coordinate 5,333 of CAYJTA010000012.1, forward strand.
AAAGACGGCAGACTCCGCAAAGGCCTTGTGGCTGCATCCTCATCGGTTTAGATCACTTGTTCTCCATGAACTTCCTGACGGCCAGCTTGACATCCGAGTCCATTATGGTTTTTCTGTTTGCGTGTTCTGCAAGCGTGCTGGCCTCTGAGGCTATCTCCTTTGCGATGCTGTCTACTGCCTCGATAAACTCCTTTGTGGCCTTGTCGCTGACCCTTATGCCCTGTTTGCTGGCCTTGAGGACTTTCTCGAATGTGGCCAGTGGGAGGTTTGACATGGTTAAATTTTGTCATTGAGAGGATAAATAGGCATTTCCAGCCCCATTTTGTATTAACACTAGTATAGAGGACAACTCCAAGATAGTAAAAATATGCAGACAGATTCCTGCATACCTTTATAAGTAGCCCTTTGAAAATAGTCTATCTTCGGCATTCATGAAAATGTTTGCCAGGTTAAATCATGAGGTGATTTGATGACACAGGCATACTGTGTGAAGTGCAAGGCAAAAAGAGAGATGAGCAATCCGCAGAAAGTGACCCTGAAGAACAAGAAGGCTGCAATGAAGGGCTCGTGCCCGAAGTGCGGCACAAAGATGTTCAGAATTGGCGGCTGATTCTTCCGGCATTTGCTGGCTAGCCCCATTTTAATTTTGGTTTTTATGGTGATTAGAAGATGTTTTCACATTACTCAGTAATCGCATGTCACTGGCATGGTTATTCTCCTATACGCAGTTGCTAGGACTAAGTTGTAAGCGCCCTCACAGATTCCTCCACAGTTGAAGTTCACAATCTTCTTGGCCTGCTGGCCTCTGCAAAGCGGAAAAGCCGACTGAATTATATCAAAATCTTTCACAGGCTCTCCGTCTGAACCAATAAGCTGCTTTATTATAAGTGAACCTGCCGTCAGTTCTCTGTCTGATGTGATTGCATAAGCTTCTATTATGCCTTTCTTACAGTATACAAGATTTTCTGGCACTTCGAATTGTTGAATGGTGTAACTGTCAATTAACGAGACAGTGAACAGGTACACTGCAAACGATAGCAGTAATGCCCCCGAGAATGCCCACATCGATATCGAAAGCCTCTGACGAAGGCTGCGTTTTTTCCGAACCATCAGATATGCTGCATGGGCAGAAACAAAAGGCAGAGCGATGATGAATATTTCCGGCGAAAACTCAACACAACCGCATTCTGGACGAAGAAGACAGGGGACTATAGTCATCCAGGAATCTCACCCCTCCACCCCCACAACCGCCTGGCTGATCTCGAACTCACCAGTCCCTGTTATCTGGATTTCGTTCATGCCTTCCCTCGCATCGGCCCCGTCAAACTTGTAAGTGGGGGAGGAGACCTCAAGGACAGTTTCCGAGCCTATTGCCTTTCCATTCAGGATAACAACCAAGCTTCCCGGCCTGTCAACACTCGTAACAGCAACCTTCACTCTGCCCTTATTGCCCTTCATATTGTTGATGTTGGCCTTTGTCAGGTTGAACCTTTCCATGAAAGCGGTTGCAGGGGCCTGCACATAGAGCTTGAGCCTCGCCCCGTCCACTGTTATCTGGGAAGAGGACTCGAAGGAGAGCACGTTCTGGCCGAAGAAGACCGGAGCTGAATTGAAGTCGAAGATGGCCTTTTCCGAGCCTTCAGGCTTTTTGCTAAAGATTTGTCTGCCGTTTATCCTTATCACAAGCTTCCCTTCAGACAGGGAATAGAACTCAATTTCGCCTTTGTTGAATGTCTCAAGCTCGCCCTGGCTGAGCTGGAAGCCGAACAGCCTTGAGGGGCCGTACTCGGCGAACACAGAGAACGGCTCGAGCCTGTAGATGGTGGAGGCCCAGAACAGAAGACCGGGGCCGTCAGCACGGATCTTGAGCGTGTTGAGGCTTGCAACACTGTCCTCAGGTATGGTTATGCTCCACTCCCTGCTGGCTGCCTTTTTCCTGAATATCTCCTTTCCGTTCCATTCGAATATGAGATCTCCATACTGGTTTGTTTCGACAATGTCGAAGGAGATCTTGATGTCCCTGAGGGCCTCAAGAAGGTAATCCTGAAGTGATATCGAATACTCCTGGCTCTTCTGGCCGCCTATTCCGCTCTCTATCTCCACCCTGCCAACAGACTTCAGCACCTCCTTCTGGGTCTCGCCAACATGGAAGGTGCCTATGGTCTGGCTCTTGAAGCTGCCTGCTGACACGCCAACCATGCCGACAGAGAATGTGTGGACGGCCTTCACTTTTCCTGTCTCTTCCGGGAGCTGTATCATGGGGGCCAGAATGAAAAGGGCTGCAAGCACGACTACGCCTGCTATCAGGACATAAATGAAGCCATTATCGCCTTTCTCCTCCCCCTTCATGTATCCGCTGAAGCCGTCTCTGGAAGCCATTATATTGATATTTGGCCTTCAGGATAATAAAAAGAGATTGCCTCACAGGCTGCTTCTCAAATGCCGCTTTTAGGAAAGGTTAAATTGCTTCCTTCTCAATTCAGATTCAATTCCAAAGGAAGAGTTCAGAGCCATGAAAACCATAATGGGACTGGAGACTGAATATGGGATCATGACGGAGGGGAGCCTTGCAGGGAGTTATGAAAGGCATCTCGATGAAATTGAGGCAGCTCTTCCCAAGGGCTCGGTCTGTATTGTCAATGCGATGCCAAAGAGGTCTTCTTCGATCAGGGATCCTGTCGTGTTTTACAAATTCCTTCCATCCGGAGGGCTGATATACCTTGACAGAGGAGCACAGATAGAGCACTGCACCCCTGAATGCACAAGCCCCGTCGACGTTGTGCGTTACGAGAAAGCAGGGGAACTGGAGGTGATGGATCTTTTGCCGCACTTTGAGGTAATTAAAAACAATATGGCGGACGACATTTTAGCACAGCCTGCCGAGCGTGTCCATTACGGCTGCCATGAGAATTATTATTCGCCCGAAATAGCCTGCATGGCCTTTTCACTTAATGACCATATCTTCGATACTCTGATGCGCCCTGACAAGTATATTGAATGTGAAAAATCAGGCAAGGCCGCAATACTCTTTAATTCCATTGTTTCCTTTCTTGCCACAAGGCAGATATATACAGGCGCCGGATCTGTTTTTGCCGGGAGGTACCATCTGTCACAGAAAGGGGTGCGCGAAGGGAAGAATTTCCTGAAGATCAAAGAAAAGAGGCTTAGCATCGAATGCGGTGACTCCAATATGTCCCAGATGGCGATATTCATGAAAACAGCTGTTACAGAAGTCCTTCTCGAGATGATAAGACTCGAGGATTATCCGGAGATTGTCCTTGAAGATCCGGTCGAAACCTTCAACAGCATCTCATCCGATGTAAAGATGGAAAGGCCCTTAAATCCGCTTCTTCCCAAAGGCACCAAACTCAAACCAATAGAAATCCAGCGAATATTCCTTGACCGGGCAAAAAATGTCATGGAAAGGCATAGACATCTCAGGAAAGATGGACAGTATGCTGAGACGCTGGAGAGATGGGGATACATACTGAACACGCTCGAAAAGGATCCGAGAAAACTGTCGAACTGGTGCGATGTCTGGCTCAAATACAGGCTGTTTGAAGACTACGGACAGGATTTAGTGAATGAGGGAAAAGCGCCCGACATAGAGGCAGTGGGCCTAATAGACTTGGAATATCACAAGCTCAGAAACGGCCTGTTCAGAAAAGCGCAGTCTCTCGGGCTGGTTGAAACGCTTGTGACACAGGATGACATTATGGAGACGAGAAAGAGACCGCCGCAGGGCACAAGGGCCTTCTACAGGGGCATGGCTGCCAGAAAAGGTATTATACAGTTCAGCCGGGAAGATGTAGAAGGAAAGGATGTGGCCCACTATTGGACATATGACTGGGATCAGATAGGCGTGAAGATAAGCGACTGCACGAATGTCGACCTCTCAGATCCCTACGACCCCAAGAAGGGGCTAGCCAGGCAGCACGGCCTGCTTGATTAATATGGGATACAATCGAAACATGTCTCTCTGAAGTGATTATGGCGTGCATGATAGAGAAATAATGCCGATTTCTGCAGGCTGGAAAGCTCACCTGAAATATCGAAGCTTTGCTGGCGAAACAAAGGCATAGCCTCTGTCCAGAAGGAATTCGACCGGTTCCTGAAGATCAGACAGGGGCATAAAGGGGTGCAGGAACGTTGATGGATTCGGATCCTCAAATACCCTTTCCTGAATCACATTTTCTATCTTTATCCTTTCTCTATCCTCTTTGCTGTTCTTAAAACTCACATAGCCAAGGTTTTCCGGGATGAAGAGGACCCCATCGAAAGTAAGGTACGGGAAAGGCATGGTGAGCCTGTCAAAGCTCTGGTAAATCATCCGGAATTCCTTTGCAGCAACATTCCAGGAGTCAGCGCTTCCTGTCACATGGGGGAACTCCCAGGCGCCATCAGCAAGCAGCTCAGCAGCCATCATACTGTTGGCAGTCCGCATCCTCCCCCTGAAATAATTCTCACTGTCGCCTTCGAAAGGCCTATCTCCTATATTGTTCCAGAATTCATAGCCATCGCCGCTAATCTCATTGCCCCTCTGATGCGTCAGCCCGTGCGTGACCATCATGTTGCCCTCCTGCCTGGCTTTCCTGAGCAGCCTGACAAGAGGCCTGTTATCGCTTAGCCTGATTTCCACCCCTGCAGGCGGATTAAGGTAATGGGGTATAGTGGCAACGCTGAATTTTACGCCCCTCTGATTCAGGTATCCGATGTACTCTTCCAGTTTTGGTACAGGTGGATAGTTTGGGCTCACATCCTCCAGTCTCAGGAGCGCAAGCTTTGGCCTTCCTTCATGGCGGCCGAATATCCGGTGGAACTCATTAAGAAAGGGATAATGATCCTTGTACCCTATTGGAGGCCTCTGAAGAAGCGCCTTCGGCTCCCCTCTTTTTCCCATGGCAAGCAGCCTGTCATCCACGGCCCTGAAGGAGAAAGGTTCATATAGGAAGGATGTCCAGTTATTGCGCCTGACTATCAGAGGCGAAATAGCCCCGCTCGCAGAGTTGAATGCTGTGGCGATTATCTCCCCTTCAACGCCTCCCATGCCGCCCTCGACTTCAATGACCCCTTGCTGCGGGTCTGTAGGCAGGGTGGTCTCATTGTAGGAAAGATTCGTGTAGCCCTTTTCCCTGCCGGCGGCTGCAAAACCTTTCATATTATCGCTGAAATGCGGCGAGTTTATGATGCACACCGGCTTGCCATCGTTCCGCCTGCTGCTCAAGTCCTTCAGAAGCGCTTCAGGAGGCTCAGCGTCGCCGTAGCCTGAATAAATGAGGGCGTCATAAAGGTCCAGCCTTCCCAGCGTATAGAGCGAAGCCCTTTGTGTATCCACCTGCGCTCCCCAGTGAGACCTTATTATGTCGGCCAGAAGCCTGTTTTGATCCCTTCTCAGATTCCGCTCGCTTGGATCTACCGGCCCGCTGACTTCAGGCTCGTCATACACCATCAGGGCTTTGTTTGCAGCTGTTTGCCCTGAAAAGGCTGTGTATCCGATAAGAGGGGCAGCTGCAACTACCCCCATCCCTATCACCCCTGTCAGCAATTCCCTTCTCGAGAGCGTGCTTTCTGCCATGTTAACCGCTATTATGGCCGAAACTAATTTAAGGCATTATGTGCCGGTTGCGCCTATAAAAAGTGGGGCTATTGAAAGACTTTATTGTTGCTTGATTAATCCAGCCTCCAATTCTTCTTATGAGAATCCTCAAGAAGAGACTGAAGGAAGGCATCGTAAAGCTGAAGATAGAGGGCCCTGAAGACCTCTGGCACCTGCAGAAGATAATGGAAGCAGGGGACATAATAACCGGCAAGACCAGAAGGAAGACGACGATAAAGAGGCAGTCTGAAATAGATTATGGCGAAAGGAAGCCTGTCGTACTCTCCATTGAGCTGGAGAAGTTCTCATACCACAAGGAAACATCAAGGCTGAGGCTTTCGGGCAGGATTGTCTCCGGGCCCGAGGACATACAGCTGGCCAGCCACCACACGATGGATGCGAAGGCAGGAGTGGCCCTTCAGATCAGGAAGCAGTGGAAGAGGCACCAGCTTGAGAGGCTGGAAAAGGCCAGGACAAAAGGCCAGAGGATACTGATATGCCTGATGGACAGGTATGAGGCCGATATCGCTTTCTATTCGGATGAGGGGCTGGAGATGCTGGCTAATCTTGATTTCAAGAAACTGTCGAGGGAAAAGGAGCATGAGGAAAACAAGAATACTTTCTACAAGCAGGTTTCAGAATACCTCCAGCAGAAGGAAGGCTACAGCATGCTGATTATTGCAGGGCCGGGCTTCGAGAGGGAGAATTTCCTTGAATACCTGAAGGAAAACAGGAATCCTCTGGCTGCGAAAGCCTTGCTCGAACATTCAAGCTACATAGGAATATCAGGCGCAAAAGAGGTTATCAAGAAATCTGCCAACAGAATCCTGCGGACCACGAGAATTGCCATGGAAACAGACCTTGTGGAAAATCTCCTGAAAGAAATCGCAAAGCCTGAAGGGAAGGCCGTTTATGGGGAAAAGGAGACACGGAAGGCAATAGAGTATGGCGCAGTTGAGCTTCTTCTTGTTTCTGAGGAAAAAATGATGGACTTCAAGGATATGATAGATTCAGCAGAGAAGATATCATCAAGAAT
>CAYJTA010000012.1:11974-16742 GCA_964372825.1 uncultured archaeon
TCAAGAATAGTCTTCATCTCCTCGGACCATGAGTCCGGAGAAAAGCTGCTGCATCTCGGAGGGATAGCAGGCATGCTGAGGTTCAGGGTGGATTACTGATTTGCTTTTTTCCGTAGTTACAAATCTCAAGCAAACAGCACTTTTCACATAAAGGTTCCTTTCTACATACCTGTTTCGCATGCCCGACTATCAGGGCATGGTATTCCTTGTACAGATCTACATTTTTTTCAAGACTATTCTCGAAAAGAGTCCTTATGTCTTCATATTCCGACTTTTCTTCTACAATTCCGATCCTTGAAAATATCCTTCTTGTGTATGCGTCAATTACAAAGAAAGGCCTGTCACATGCGTAAAGCAGGATGCTGTCTGCCGTCTCCTTCCCTATTCCTTTGGCTGAAAGGAGCCTTTCCCTTGCTATCTTTTGCTGGAAACTGTCTATGCCTGAATCCAGAATGAGGCCGGACAGGATTTTTAACCTCTCTGCCTTCTGGTTGTAAAATCCTGACGGCTTGATTGCTTTCTTCAGTTTTTCCGAATCGGCTTTGACAATATCAGACGGAGTTATTATATTCTCTCTTACAAGGCCATCTAAAGCCTTTTCCACATTCTGCCAGCTGGTATTCTGTGTAAGGACAGCCCCTATACAGACCTCAAACCACTCAGGTTCAAAGGATCTCCTGACGGGCCACCAGCCCTGTTTTCCGTAATGCTTCAATAGCCTGCCGCATATTTGCTGAATTTCATTTTCCATAATTGTCGAATTTCTCCGCACAACAAATATAAATTCATTCGAGGACAATTAATTCAAATTCAGGCGATAAGGATGGCCACATACATAATCCAGTACGAGAGGAAGGGCTGCATAGGGGCGGGGGTATGCGCAGCGGTCAATCCCGACAACTTTGTGATGAACAAGGACGGCAAGGCAGACCTCATGAACAGCAGCCTGAAGGACAGCAATACCATGGTTTTCGAGAAGGAGATTGATGAAAGCCAGCTGGCCAATGCCAAGATGGCGGCAGAGGGCTGCCCTGTCAATGTGATACACATAATAAAAAAGGAGACGGGGGAGAAGATAATATAAATCTGAACAGTTGGTTAGTTTTTTCAGAAGCCAGAAAACTGTTCTTTTCAAGAAGCTGCATGACAGATATGATCAAGAACATATATTCCCGACTACCGAAAAGTATTTAAATAGAGAGTTATTACTATTTTATAGTGAAAACATATGATGAACGACAGATCCATTCCTGAAAATTTAAGATCATTTGTGAAAACCAAGAACAGAGGATATTTGCATTTAGGCAGAGACTCAAGACTGTTTTACCCCTCTGACCTTGAGCATCTTACACATGATTCGATAGAGAATCTTACAGATAATTTGATAGTTTTTGATCATTTAGGAAAAGATGGCAATCCTGTCGTTGTGTCATTCTATTACCGTTATCCTGGAGGCCATCCTAAGGCCAATATAAAATACGCATACGAAATAGTTGGACAAGATAATGACGAACTGACACTAAGGCCGATAAGAAAACCTGAGAAGCTCGCCATGCTACAGAACCGGATAAATGACAGATATGATTTGCAGAAATTGCAAAGGCGTGAAAATGTAGAAGCATATGATAGTAGTTGGGAGAGATTGATAGATGGATTAAGCGGCACAGAGGAATGAATAATATGTCTCAGTTGCTGGCTTATTCGAGAAATCTCAATGGATGCCCAGATCATCATTCAATTTATCTTCTGTCGTTTCTTCCGATAATAGATCTTCTGAATTAATAAGGTCATTGAGTTTTCTGCTGGTGGCGACTGTTGCCTCATCCGAACCCTTGAAAGCATGAACACAAGGAGATTATTCAGCAGGAGGCCGTATATCAGGAATCCTGTCGGTGCGATGAAGGAAAGGCCGATGCTTACTATTCCTGCGAACACTCCTGATATGAGCTGGTCCCGCGGCAGGGCTGCGCTTGTCTTCGGCTCAGTGAGCATGAAGAAGGCCAGATAGAATGGAAGGCCTGAAATAAGGGTGTATATATCTCCTTTGAATGTGAAAAATGAAAGGATGAGATATGACAGAAGAAATGAAAATGAAAGATAAAGTTTTCTCATTTTGGCTGCAACAAGAAGGCCCAGCAATATCATGAGCGCAAATGCAGGCATGAAGTCTGAATAGGGGACGGCCCACCACGCATCTATCTGGACAAAAAACGGTATTGCCAGACCTATTCCGAAGGCCGTGGGATTGAAAATATTTTTGTTATTTGGCCTAATCATGTGTTTCGAGATGCCGGAGAAAACGCTTGCTGCGACCACAGAAATATGGTTTGAGACAGGCAGGAGGCTTCCCGCTATGAGGCCTGTGATGATGGCTGAGTAAGGGAATGATATCTGTTTTCTTTTTTTCATTATGAGAAGATCAATTGCAACTGCGGGCATCATGGCAGAAAGGAAATGGAAAAGGATATCCAAGGGCGAAGTCTTGAAGGCAGGGTTGGCGGGCAGGGAAGCGACTATCAGGAGAAGCAGGGAGAAAACCATTATTATGTAAATCTGCCTCTGTTTCCAGGCATCTTCAAGCCATTTCATGAAATATAATTATCCTCATCTAATTTGAATCTTCATGCAGCCATGATTCGCTAAAGCTTCGCCTCAATGATTTTGAGGCCTTCCATATTTTCGAAGCGCCTCCTGTTGCCGGTTAAAAGAGCATTAGAATTTGTAAGGCATATGGAGCCTATCAGAAGGTCCCTTATTTCTATAGGCTTCCCCCTTTTTTCCAGATCTGTGATTATCTTACCTGCCATCTCCATGCTATCCTCACTTGTGCTTAGCAGCAAAAGAGAATTGAGAAGACCTTTGGTCGCAGCGAGGTTTTCATCCTGTTTGCTGCTTTTGTAAGCCCCGTAATACAGCTCGAATGCGTTGATATCCGTCGTGGCAAGTGTGGCCTGCCGGCTCATCTCCTTCAGCAATTCAACTTCCTCCTTTTTATTGCGGAGGAAGCTCACAAGGATATCGGAATCAACTACAATCCTGCCTTCCATGTTTTCCATATATTCCCCAAATCCGCTTTTATCCTCTCAAGCTCTTTGTCTGTCATTTTCCAACCTCCTGCAAATCTGCCTATGTCAGCATCCCTGTTTTTCTTCAGGAGATTCAGCAGCGCCTCATTAAGGGAAACTGGCCTGTTCTCCATGACTCTCAGGGTTCCAGCATACCTGTTCAGCTCCCTATAGCTTTTCTCCCCTATTTTGATCGTTTTCAGAGGCATAATTACCACTTTTACTACTTAGTATACTTAGTGTAATAGATTTATATACTTATGCCCCAAAGCAGAATATTTTCTATGCTCTCCTTGGGAATAGAGTCAACAGCTCATACAATAGGCATCGGCATTGTGGACGGGATGGGAAAGATTCTCGCAGACCAGAAGGCAGTATTCAAACCTCCCGAAGGCTGGGGGATAAAGCCGGCAGATGCGGCAAATCATCACAGGCTGCATGCTGATTCTATAGTGAAAAATGCCTTGACGGAAGCCAAAACAGAAATGAGTGAAATAGACATAATTTCAGTGGCTGCAGGCCCAGGCATGCCCCCTTGCCTTTCTGTCGGCTTCAATCTTGCAAAGGAAACAGCAAAGAAATATTCAAAGCCATTGGCTGGAGTAAATCACTGCATAGCGCATATAGAAATAGCGAAACTTTTGGCAAAGGCAAAGGATCCGACAGTAGTTTTTGTTTCCGGAGCCAATACGCAGATAATAGGCTATATGGAGGGCAGATATCGCATTCTGGGCGAGACCCAGGACATAGGTCTTGGGAATGCTTTGGATAAATTTGGCAGATTCGCAGGCATTGGATTTCCTGCCGGTCCTGCAATAGAGGAACTGGCAAAAAGAGGAGAATATATGGAGCTGCCGTACACTGTAAAGGGTATGGATCTCGCTTTCTCAGGCCTTATTACTCATACATCCAGACTCTTGGAAAAAGGAAAAAAATTAGAGGACATCTGTTTCAGCCTGCAGGAGACTGCCTTTGCCATGGTCACGGAAGTCGCTGAAAGGGCCATGGCCCATGCTGAAAAAGATGAGCTTGTCGTTACAGGAGGCGTGGCCGCAAACCAGAGGCTTTGCCAGATGCTGGACATAATGTGCAGGGAAAGGGGAGGAAAATTTTTCGCCTGCCCCAAGAAATATTCAGGGGACAATGGCGTAATGATTGCATGGCTTGGCCTTCTGTCATATAAAAGTGGAAATAATGGGCCGCAGGAAATCAATCCAAGGTGGAGGGTGGATGAGGTGGATGCGGAGTGGGCTAAAGGCTGATATTCTATCAAGAGATTGGTATTCGAATACCAGTGTATTTATAAATAGTCTGGTATAATAATACCATATGGATCTTTCAAAACTTAACCCATGGTGGGCAGGAAAACAAAGGATAAACGAAGACAAACATATCGTCGATTTCGAGAGCAAAAAATACAAATGGAAGCCTTCTGTGCTGGAAAAGATAAAACTGTTTCCGAACAATGTCTATACGCTGAGAGGGCCAAGGCAAACAGGAAAAACAACCCTTTCCAAGATTCTTATCAGAAACCTTCTCCAGTCTGCCCAAAAAGAATCCGTCTTTTACTGGGACTGTGAGGAGCTCGAAACTTTCAGAGAATTGTCAAATGTAATCAGACTATATTTGGATTTTTCCAAGCAGCATGGCATAAAGGAGAAGTATATGTTTCTTGATGAAATTTCAAGGGTCAGGGAGTGGCA
>CAYJTA010000013.1:0-3100 GCA_964372825.1 uncultured archaeon
CCGGGAAGTTAGTCATGGCCTACAGGGAGCTCTACAAGAACAAAGGCCCTGAAATAGCCATTTACGGAAAAAAGGTAACAGATGCGTCCCTCATCCGCTGGTTTGATTTGCCTGAAGGGTCAAAGCTGGACTATTTCGGCATCAAGGAAAATGCAGGCAGGGAGTGCCCCTATGAAAACAGCTTCATGATGGGCATAGACCATCAGCGGGGAAGGATCCATTTTTCCTTTATGGCGAGCATAGATTCACCGAGACTGCTTCCCATCCAGGAATATGCATGCGAAGAAATCGGGATTGAATTCAGGTAGGTTGGCAGAGGAATCGCTTTTTAATACTCAGATCATATTCCAATCAATCCGACAGGAGTTTTATGTCTCTGGTCAAAGTGATTTCAGCGGACAAGCTGGGTCCGGGAGAAGCCAAAACAGTAGCGGCCAAGGGGAAAGAGATAGCTGTCTACAATGTTGGCGGCAAGATCTTCGCTACGACAAACACCTGCGCCCACAGGCAGGGTCCATTGGGCGAAGGCAGCCTCGACGGCAAAGTGATAGAATGCCCCCTCCACGGCTGGCAGTTCGATGTCGAGACAGGGGCCTGCAGGACGGTTCCGGGGATACAGATCCAGACATACAGGGTTGTGGTTAAAGGGAACGACATTTTTGTTGATTTGTGAGACCCTCTGACATTTGCCCAATATATATAAATCGCCGTTTTAACAATCGAGCATGAAGAAAGCGCAGAAGAAGAAAAAGAAGGATAAAGTGGGTGTGAGCTATTGCCTTGTCTGCGATGAATACTGGGAGACAGGCGATGACATGTGCCCTTCCTGTGGAAACCCTGTCAGCAAAGAGCCTATGGATTCTGAAAACGCATCGAAAATGACAGTGAAAACAATGGAGAAGGCAGGCTGTTTGCCGCAGGAGAAGTTGTGATATGCAGCTGAAATGGGTCTGCGAGAGATGCGGAAGGCTTGTGGTCAGGAACAGGTGCAGCTGCGGGAATGAGAAGCTGCCTGAGTCTATAAAGCTGAGAAAATGAATCCTAAAACTCATTCCTCGAAGAATAAACAGAAATCAATAGAATCGAAGAAAAAAACAAAAACCAAAAGGCGACCCCTTTGGCCGCCTTTAACCTTAAGCTACAAGCCTAATGCCAAGGCTTCTCTCAAGGAGCTCATCCTTCTGCCTGTATTCCGAATCCAGCGTTCCGAGGATGTATGGGCTTTTCACGCCTGTGACTATAGTTATGCATCGCATTTTTCCTTTGAATGCAGGGTCTATGCGTGCTCCCCATATCACCTGTGCCTCCGGATCAAGCTGCTTGCTGACATGCTCGCCGATAAGGTTGACCTCATCAAGCTTCATGTCCTCGCCGCCTGTTATGTGGATGAGAGCCCCTTTTCCGCCTTCGTAGCTGACATCCAGCAGCGGTGTAGCCAGTGCCTTCAATACCGCATCCTCAGCACGATTGCTTGCATTGCTCTCCCCATAGCCCACGGCAGCAACCCCTCCAGAGTGCATTATGGCCTTGACATCCGCATAGTCAAGGTTCACAAGGCTCGGCGTTGCTATCGTCTCTGTTATGCCCTTTATGATGGTAGAGACCAGGCTGTCGGCTACTGCAAATGCCTGCTGCAGAGGAAGGTTTCCTGCAACCCTGAGAAGCCTGTCGTTCTCTATCACTATCACTGTGTCGGCAAACCTTCTCATGTTGTATAATCCGTCTTCCGCCTTCCCCATCCTGCTCCCCTCTATCTTGAAGGGCATGGTGACGAAGCCTATGGTTATAGCTCCCATCTCCTTGGCTGCTCTCGCTACAACCGGGGCAGAGCCTGTCCCTGTGCCGCCTCCGAGGCCTGACACGATGAATACCATGTCAACGCCTTCGAGGATCTTCTTTAAGTCATTTATGCTCTCCTCTGCGGCCCTCTTCCCTATGTCAGGGAAGCCCCCTGCTCCTAGCCCTCTGGTGAGCTCTTTTCCGATAAGCAGCTTCTTGTCCGCCTTGCTGATCTGAAGGTGCTTGACGTCTGTGTTGAGGATGGCTGTGCTCGCGCCTTTGATTCCCATCTCGGTGAGCCTTGTGACTGCGTTGTTTCCGGCACCACCGCATCCGATAACCAGTATCCTCGCATCCTTTACATGGATATCGAACTCGTCCTGAGCTGGCGAAGAACTCTTCTCAAATGCTGTCTCCAGCAAACTTTCCATGCCTGTCATTTTTTCCCTCCTCACTTATATTTGGCGCAGCCGAAGCATGCGTTCAAGCATGACTGGCTTTGGCCAATAGCGCCTGTCAGCATGAGCTTTCAAAGCGCTGTATATTTACTCTTTTACCAAGGTATATATAAATCTATGTGGATATGAACACAGGAAAATAACACTGTTTTAATCAGGAAATAAACATACAGAGGCAGCATTTCCAGTGGAGGCTACCGTTCTTTCAGGTGGAAAAAATTGATTCACCGAGGCCGTCTTTTATAGTCCTTTCTTCTGGAAAATCAATCATAAACACCTGTTTATAATAAACCCCTCAATCATAAACACCTGTTTACAATTCTCTTTACGTCTTTTAGGAAATCTCGAAAGGCACAAATAAAAGGCAGGAAAAAAATAGATATCAATGAAGAATGATAAGACAGACATCTTCATCGAGCTCCACGTCCCAGATTTCAGGAAGGCCATCCCATTCTACAGAATCCTCGGCTTCAGGATAGCAAGAAAGGAGAAAGACTACCTTGTCATGAAAAGGGGCCAAAGCATGCTGAATTTCTATGGAGGCAGCGGGAAGGTTTACAATCAGGACTATTTCAGGAATTTTCCAGACAAAACAAAAAGAGGGTATGCTGTCGAAATAATTGTTCAGGTGGAAAACATACAGAAATTCTATGAGAAAATAAAAGGCATGGTAAAAGTGGTCCAGCCCTTAAGGAAAAGGAAGTGGGAAGCATATGATTTTCGGATAGAAGATCCTTTCGGGTTCTATTTGAGGATAACGGAGGTGTATCCAATGATAAGAGGTAAGCCCAATAAGCGATTCAGTAGCTATGTAAGCATATAACCAAACCATACTAATGACAATATCATTAAAAGCAATATTC